>JAJSZP010000092.1 GCA_030262775.1 Deltaproteobacteria bacterium
TTGTCAAATTCTTGTAGTGTTCGTGGGTAATCCACACCAGCAACTGGATGGTATTTCTCTTGCATTCATACATACTACATCTTGTGCCTACGAGAGTAAAGTGGATATCCCCCTTAAGGCAAAAGGAAGCTTCACGCTCCCTGAAATTGAAATCGGAGACCCGATGTGCATTGAGACGGGTCTCCGATGCAAAAGGCTTAAGCGGCTTTTACCGCAATTTTTCTGGGCATCGCCTTTTCTGCTTTGGGTAGGACCAGCCTGAGAACTCCATCCTGGAGATTGGCCTCAATTTTGTCTTGCTTGATGAGTTCAGAAAGTGAAAACTGTCTATAATATTTACCTATTTCAAACTCTACCAACACGTCTGACTCATCTGCGCCTTCCCACGGCTTAACATCGCCGGTAAGGGTCAGAATATCATCCCGAAGGTCAATTGTAACATCATTTGCAGCAACGCCAGGCATATCAGCAAGCAGCGTGATCTCACGATCTGTTTCAAAAATGTCCACCGCAGGCGTAAATACCAGGCCCGGCCTTGTGTGCTCGCCGGAAGAGGCGACCTCCTGTTTTTCTTTCACCTGTAGTTCTTTGGATTCGGCCATTTTAATTCCTCCTCTTTTAAACCGTTTTTATAGTGATCTGCTTTGGTTTTGCCGCCTCTGATTTGGGGATGGTGAGGCTTAGAACCCCATTGACCATGTGAGCATTGATTTTGTCTGCATCAATCTCGCCCGGCAGTTCTATAACCCTTGCAAATTTGCCGGCTTCACGTTCCCTGCGGTGATATTTCACGTTTTCTCCCTCAGAGTGAATTTTGCGTTCCCCTGAAATCCCCAGGTTCCTCGCTTTTACCTGCAGATCAATTTCATCGGCCTTCATGCCGGGGAGTTCGGCGCGTATATAGTAGTTATCCTTATCTTCCGTGATGTTGAGAGCCGGGAAAAGACCTGATGAAATAGGGCGTGATTGCGGCCCACTGAACAAGGTATCGGTTAGAAGATCTATCTCCCTTCTCATTCGTTCCATTTCTGCAAATGTATTTTTCCAGCCCATTCCTGGCAAATCGAACTTTCTTCTTGCAAGCATGGTTTTATCCCTCCTTTTTTCACTTGATTGTTTCTTGCTAAAAGCATTTCCGCCTTTTAGGTTATTTAACCTCTTATTTATTAAGCACTTTTTACTTCGATCCGTTTTACATCCGATTCAGACACTGCCTTTCTGGGGATGGTAACTGTCAAAACACCCTTCTTGAATTTTGCGGTCACAGCATTTTGGTCTGCATCTTCCGGCAGAGAGAGCACCCGCTGAAACGAACCATAAGACCGTTCTATCCGGTAGTAATTCTTCGCATTTTCTTCTTTTTCCTGTTTTTTTTCGCCCCGGATGGTCATGGTGTCATCGGCAATATCCACCTTAACATCCTTTTCATCAACACCGGGGATCTCCACGGTGATGGTGTATTCCTTGCCGGTGGCACTGAGATCCAGGGTCGGTTTTAGTATGCCTTCTGCCATGCGCGGCAAGAGTGGTCTTTCAAATCCAAACCCGCTGAAGACATTATCGAAAATACGATCAATTTCCCGATGAAGCCGGGTTGCCGGATTATATACCGGATAATCTTGTTCTCCGGTACCGCTGTGCTGCACAGGTATAATTTTCCCGCCACCCTCTTCTTTCTTAAACCAGTTCCAGGGAGCCAATTTTTTGATGTCCATGGCACGCCTCCTTTCAGCCGTAAGGCTATAAATAGTAAATAGTTTCCCTTTGTATGATCCCATGACCCAGGCCATATATACCAGGCTAAAAGCATGCAATTGACCTGACGAAGCAGCTTGTGCTTATTGAATAGTAGTAGTAGTGTCGGAAAGATAGTATGTATAGTAGAGTCATGGTTTCACCTCCTATTATTCAGTATAAGTTAAAACCTATCAAACAAAAGGCAAAATATATTTTCGTGGCATGAATTGTAAGTTATAATAAAAATTAATCCTAAAATTTCTGCTGTCAAGAGGTGTTACTGTTAAAAAAGCTGTTTTGTGTCCAAAAAAAGTATGGTTAAAAAAAATGACCCTGACCTCATTTTTTCTATTGAATATGATCGGACATGCATTAATTTGGTAATATATTTTCTGAAGCTTAGATTGAACTGAGAGGTTAACTAATACAAATGGGGTATAGTAGATGATTAAGGTTGATCATTTGACAAGAATATTTGGAAATTTTACCGCCGTTGATGACATCTCTTTCGAAATCAAGAAGGGCGAGATTGTCAGTTTTCTCGGACATAACGGTGCTGGCAAGACCACGATCTTGAAGATGCTGACGGGTTTTTTAGAACCCTCTGGTGGCAGTATCTTCATCGACGGTTTGAACATGGAAACCCGGCGCAGCGCCATCCAGAAGCGGATCGGTTATTTGCCAGAAAACTGCCCGCTTTATACGGAAATGACTGTCATAGGCTATTTGGAGTATACTGCTTCGCTTCATAAGATACCAGAAAGCCAAAGGAGCGCGGTTATACAAAAGGCAATCACGCGAACGGAATTGACGCAGAAGGCCACGCAGCAGATCAGCATCCTGTCGAGGGGTTACCGGCAGCGGGTCGGCGTGGCTCAGGCTATCCTGCATTCTCCCAAGATCATTATCCTGGACGAACCGACCAACGGTCTTGACCCGGGCCAGATATTCCAAATGCGTTCCCTTGTCAGAGAGCTTGCCCTAAATGCAACGGTCATTATTTCGACGCACATCCTCCAGGAAGTTCAAGCTGTCTGCGACCGGGCTATCATCATTCAAAACGGCAAAAAATACCTGGATGCCAGGCTGGCCGACCTGCGCCGGGCAGACCGCCTGCTGGTTGCTATTGACGCTGAACCCGGGCAGGCCAAACAGGTGTTTGATGCGGTTGAGTCAGTCGCATCCTTTGAGTCACTGGATGCTGAAAACAACTGTTTCCGGTACTCACTGGCTGTTGATGGAAACGACAACGCCGTAAACGCGGCGCCTGCCGTGGCAAAGGCCGTTATCGAAAAGGGTTTCCGTCTATTTTCGTTATCACAGGAAACCCGGGATCTTGAAACGATTTTTGGTGAAATATCCGCGCAAGAAGGGAGACCTGCAAAATGAATCATTTTATGGATATAACGCGCAAGGAGTTGTCTGTATTTTTTTCCTCTGCCGTTGCATTTATATTTTTCGGCGTGTTTCTGGGCGTCACGTTTTTTATCTTTTTCTGGGTTGAAACCTTTTTCGGCCGCAACATCGCTGACGTACGTCCCCTTTTTGAATGGATGCCAATCCTTATGATATTCCTTTCGGCAGCCATTACCATGCGCATGTGGTCGGAAGAAAGAAGGTCCGGAACCTTGGAATTCCTTCTAACATCGCCTGTCTTGCCGTTGCAACTTGTCCTGGGCAAATTTTTTGCCTGTCTCAGCTTGGTGGCGGTGGCCCTGGTGTTGACCCTGCCGTTGCCGTTTACCGTTTCCTTCATAGGCCCCCTGGATTGGGGACCGGTTTTGGGCGGATACCTGGCCACTGTCTTCCTGGCCGCGGCATATATTTCGATCGGTCTGTTTGTAAGCGCCCGGTCGGAAAACCAGATTGTCAGCCTGATGATAACAACCCTTGTGGGGGGGCTTTTTTATGCCATAGGTTCCGACACGCTGACTGGCCTCTTTGGTACCAAGGCGTCGGAGGTGCTAAAACTCCTGGGGTCGGGGTCGCGGTTCGAATCAATCACCCGAGGGGTTGTCGACATAAGAGACCTGTACTTTTACCTGAGCATCGTGGGCATGTTTCTCTCTCTTAATGTCTTCGAACTGGAGCGGCAGCGGTGGGCAGGCAATCCCTCCAACAGCCTCCACCGGCAGTGGGGGCTTCTGGCTGCGCTTTTCATTGCCAACTTTCTGACGGCCAACCTGTGGCTGGCGCCTGTCAGCCAGGCCAGGGCCGACATTACAGAAGGTAATATCTATTCCGTCTCCGACACCACCCGAAGCTACCTGTCGCGGCTCAATGAACCCTTACTGATCCGGGGATACTTCAGCGCCAAGACCCATCCCCTGCTGGCGCCACTCGTTCCACGGCTGTGTGATCTGTTGAAAGAGTATGCCGTGGCAGGACAAGGGAGGGTTCGTGTCGAGTTTATTGATCCAATCGAAGAGCCGGATCTGGAGGAAGAGGCCGGACAAAAATACGGCATAAAACCCGTGCCCTTTCAGTTTGCCAGCAAATACCAATCAGCGGTGGTCAACTCTTATTTTGATATCCTGATCAAATACGGAGATCAGTTTGAAACGCTTGGGTTCAGCGATCTCATAGAAGTAAAATTCCGGAGTGAATCAGATTTGAGCGTAGATCTGCGGAACCCCGAATATGACATCACTCGCGCCATTAAAAAGGTGCTTTACGCCTACCAGGGAGCAGGTGATCTTTTTGACAATATTTTACACCCGGTGACTTTCAGGGGGTATATTTCACCTGATGAGAGTTTGCCTGAACAGCTTGTTGAGCTGAAGAAAAACCTGGGCGTCCTGCTTGATGAGCTAACCCGGAAGTCCGGCGGTAAGTTCAGCGTTGAAATCAAAGACCCTGACGCGGCCGGCGGGTCCCTGGCCAAAAAGATCGAATCGGAATACGGTTTCCAGCCTATGGCGGCAAGCCTCTTTTCAAAAGACACATTCTGGTTCTACATGGTGCTGGAGGGAAATAACCGTCTCATTCAGATACCCTTGCCTGAAGACCTTGGCAAAGCAAGTCTTGATCGAGGTATTCGGGCAGGGCTGAAGCGCTTTTCCAAAGGCTTTCTAAAAACAATAGCGTTGTACACGCCGCAGCCGACCACGGCATACGGGTTGTACGGAAGCTGCAAGCGCTTTTCCTTGTTGCGGAACGCTCTTAACGGCGAGCATGCGGTGGTGTCCGCTGATCTTAAAAACGGAATGGTCCCCGAAGAAACTGATTTGCTTTTAATAGCAGCGCCGGAGCAATTGGACAAAAAACAGATATTCGCCGTGGACCAGTTCCTGATGTGCGGCGGAACAGTAGCCATGGCAACCTCGCCTTTTTCAATAAATCTTCAAGAAAGGCTTTCCGCCAATAAAAGCGATTCCGGCCTCATGGAATGGCTTGCTCATCACGGTATCGACCTTGGAGAAGAACTGGTATTGGATCCGCAAAACACGGCCTTTCCCATTCCAGTGGAGCGCCGGGTAGCTGGCTTTGTGGTCCAGGAAACGCATATGATCGAATACCCTTACTTTGTGGATATCCGTGCCAACGGCATGGACCGGCAAAGCGGCATCACTACCGGAATCGACCAGGTAACCCTTAACTGGGCGTCGCCTATAACCATTGATAAGGACAAAAACAAGGACCGCAGGGTAATCCGCTTGCTGCAAAGCTCGGAACAGGCCTGGACATCCGACTCTCCTGATATTCAGCCTGATTTCCAGACCCACGACAGGTTCGGTTTCCAGGCTGGTGACAAGCGTGGGGAGCAACTTCTGGCTGTTGCGGTCAAGGGCCGCTTTGAGTCGTATTTCAAAAACAGGCCTTTCCCGCTCACACAAGACAAGGAGGGGAAAGAAAAAACAACAAAAAAAGCTAAAACCAAAACAGACAAGGACGAAAAAAAGAAGAATACGCCGGTAATCGACCGGCTCATTGAACGCTCTCCAGAGTCGGCGCGTATTGTTTTGTTTGCCTCCAACAGTTTTCTGTCCGACACTGTTTTAAGCTTGGCTTCGGGCGGACTGGGCACCCAGTATCTCAATCCGGTCAATATGGTGAAAAATACCATTGACTGGTCCCTGGAAGACCAGGGTCTCCTGAGCATCCGCGGGCGGACTCATTTTTCAAGGACATTGCTCCCTCTAAACCGTTCTGCCCAGGTTTTTTGGGAGTATCTTAATTACGGCCTGGCTGCCCTGGGACTTTTGGCCGTCTGGATGACACATCGCTGGATGACTGCGAGGGCAACGCGTCATTATCAATCAATATTGAGTGTAAAAGGAGTCTTGCAATGAAAAGATGGAGCATTTTACTCGGGATATGTCTGGCCGTACAGATGGCGCTGGCAGTCGGCGTGAATCTTGCACGAACCGATTACACCGCCTTCGAACCCACGGAAACGTTACTTTCCGCTGACCCCAAAACGGTGGACGACATCCGTATTCAGGGCAGTGACGAGCAGGTTGAGTTGAAGAAACAGGATGGGGAATGGCGCATTTCCTCCCAGAATAACTTTCAGTCCGATCAGGACAAGGTCAAAGCCTTCCTTGACAAGCTCCTGGAACTGAAAAAAGGGTGGCCAGTAGCAACCACTTCTGCCGCGGCAAAACGCTTTAAGGTGGCGGAAGAAAATTTCGAGCGCAAAATCACTCTTTCCAGAGAAGATAAAAAAATCGACACTCTGTATATCGGCACCTCTCCGGGCTTTAGAAAGGTCTATGCGCGCAACAAGGATGAAAAACCGGTCTATGCCGTCAATTTCAACGATTATGAAGTCGGAACAAAATCTGGAGATTGGATCGACAAATGGGTATTAAAACACCAGGTGTCTGATATCTCACATGTGCGGCTCCCTGATTTTTCCATGTCCCGCCGGGATGGAAAACTCGCCGTGGAGGGTATTGACGAAAACACGGAAGAGACGGTCGTAGAAGAAGCAGAACGATTGCTTCGCAAGATTGCAGACCTTTGTATCCGCAGCACAATACTAGGGGACGAGACAAAATCCGAATATAAGCAAGACAATCCCGATTTTAGCTATACCCTGGCATTATCCGCAGGGGAGTCTGAAACTTATGTTTTTTCAAAGCCGAAGGATGCGAATTACTATGTTCTCAAACCGTCGCACAGGGCTGAGTATTTCAAGGTAGACAAATGGGTTGTTGACAGCATCAAGGAAGTGAGCCGGTCAAAACTCGTGCGGAAAAAGGAAGATGCAAAAAAGGGAACAAAAGAAGAAGACTCAACCAAATAAATAATTGTGATGCAAAACAAGATCCTGTCAAACTATGCCATCGCGTCAAGGCAAGTTGCGACGCCACAAGAAAAGAGGCTGTGGAAGTTATTTCGTCCACGTTCCTAAGGTATTATAAAAAATAAAAGGGAATAGGAAGAAATCCCCCTATTCCCTTTAGCACAAATGTAGAAAAAAAGACAGATTATCGTTTTGAGAATTGGAAACTGGCCCTTGCTCCCTTCTGCCCGTATTTTTTTCTTTCTTTGACTCTTGGATCACGTTTAACAAAACCGGCTTTTTTTAGAATCTGTCTTAGATCAGGGTCAATATTGATAAGTGCTTTGGTAATACCATGTCTGATAGCACTTGCCTGGCCTGAAATACCTCCGCCCAATACACTTACTTTTATATCATATGATCCAAGGGTATTTGTAAGAACGAGCGGTTGCACTATAACAATTTTTGCCGACTGAATTGTGAAATAATCGTTCATAGAACGATTGTTAATGATAATTTCGCCTTTGCCTGGTTTCAGCCAGGTTCTAGCTATTGCTGTCTTTCGTTTTCCGGTAGCGTAATAAATATTTTCTTTATTCATAGTGTCCTCAGTATTGTCGCAAATTAATTATAATGTCAGGATCTCAGGATGTTGAGCTTCGTGAGGATGTTTTTCTCCCGCATAGACCTTTAACTTTTTGAATAGCTTGTTCCCGAGCCTGTTTTTTGGAAGCATTCCTTTAACAGCAAAACGGATAAGCTCTTCAGGACTTTTTTCCAAGAGTTTCTTAGCGTTAACAGTCTTGAGCCCGCCCATATAGCCACTATGTCTATAATAAGATTTCTGCGCAAGCTTTTTTCCTGTAAGGACAATTTTATCTGCATTTATCACAACAACTCTGTCTCCAATGTCCACATGGGGAGTAAATAAAGGGTTGTGCTTGCCTCTAAGGCGGTATGCTATTAATGTCGCAAGCCTGCCAAGGACAGCCCCCTCTGCATTTATAATACACCATTTGCCTTTATTGTCAGACCATTTCGCACTATATGTATATTTTTTCACTGAATTAGACTCCTGTTTGTAAATAAAAAAAAGAATTTAATAAATATTTTATTGATTAATGTCAAGAAAAAAACAATTGTTTCTATCAGGAACCAAATTATTGACTATTGATTGATGAATTTGTAAAAAAAGGACATTTCTGATACTAATGAATTGCCCAGCAGCAAGATGCGGGGGAATTAAACCCTAAAAAAGAAATTAAATTAGTTGCAAGAGGATAAGTTATGCCTTCTGTATTAACACTGAATCTGCGTTTTGGATTGGCAGCCGACGGATCGAATGGCTGGCGCCACAGAAAGGATTGTTTTCCCTTATTTTTTGAGAAATATCGCAAAGATTTCATAGGGTTACAGGAGGCAAATGATTTCCAGACGGATTTTATAGACAATATCCTTACTGACTATAATTTTATTGGCAAGAGGAGTCCAGCGCCATCTTTTTGGCAAAATAACATTATCTTTTATAAAAAAACCTGGGAATGCATTTATTACGAACACTTTTTTCTAAGTCCAACGCCTATGATACCAAGCCGTTCGCGGGGTAGCAGGTGGCCAAGGCAATGTACAGCGGGAGTGTTCAAAAATAATGGACACAAACTGATTTGTGTAAATACTCACTTTGATTTTGATACTTTGGTGCAGGTTGAAAGCGCTAAAATAATATTAAGGCGGATGGCACAGTTACCCTCTGAATTGCCGGCTATAATAGTCGGAGACTTTAATTCCACGCCGTCGTCGCTCTCTCATATGATATTTACTGGAAAGGATGTACAATTAAAAGTTAAAGATATAAAACACCATTTTTTTAAAAATGCCTTTAGCAAACCCTTTCCCGGTACGCACCATGGTTTTACAGGGAATATAAATGGAGATCACATTGATTGGATCTTATATCGTGGAAAAATCGTTCCAGAGAATTGCAAGGTAATTCATGATACTTTTGCCAGCGTTTACATCTCAGATCATTTTCCGCTGTGTGCTTCATTTAAGTGGAAAAGCTGAAGCTCTATGACAGGTTTTCAGCTTTAGGAACGTGGACGAAATAACTTCCCCAAGTAGGCACACAGATTTGGGTCAGATTTGCCGATCATATTTAAAAACCATTTCATCATCCCCTCCTTATCCCCCTCCTTTGAAAAACTTTCTATTTATTTTTTTCTGATATGTCGACATAATCCTTTAACCACCAGGAATCTTTAGTCGTTTTCAATATGCTTTTTGAAAGTTTTTTGCCGGTTTTTGTTTTCAGACGAAGTAACACAAAAGGCAGCCATTTCTCAGGGGGTTTATAGCCGATATCGACAAGAGATTTTAACTCAAGAACAAGCGATAGCTGGTCGGCATCACGCGCAAGTTCGGCTTCTGCTGATTTGCCTTCATTAAATTCATGTATAAGATCGGCAAGCGAATCGCCAAACAATATGTCTCTGGTTGCATCTTTTAAAGCTTTGTTTTCTTCTGCCCTTACATATTTCTTCTGAACATAGTTAAGATCACCGATTCTTGCTTCAGCAAGGTCGTGTACAAGACACATGGTTATCAGTCTAAGCGCATCAATATCCGGCATTATTTTTGACATAATATATGCAATGAATGTTGTAATAAATACATGTTCGGCAACT
>JAJSZP010000093.1 GCA_030262775.1 Deltaproteobacteria bacterium
GTAGGCATTTTTAACATCAAGCTTTACAGATAGTCTGGTTTTGAGATCTGCTGCCAGCATTTCTTCAAGCCTGGCTTTTGCTTTTTCCTCTTCTGCTTTTGTGCTGAAACCTGTGAATATGTCCCAGTTAAAAATGACTGACGCAGTCCAGTTGTCTCTTGAATCATTGTAGGCCATTTCAGGATCATCAACATAGTATTGGCTTTGCAAATCAACCCTTGGCAGATATTCTGCACGAGATAGATTGAGAGCTATTCTGCTCTGTATAACCTGCTTCTTTATTTTATTTACTTCTGACCTGTTTTCAAGGGCATAGGCAACACCGGCAATGTATTCATCCGGCAAGGGGATTTCGCGGCTTTCTATTTTTTTTAATCTGATTTCAGCTTCAGGGCTTACACCGAGAATACCGGCAAAAGCAGCTAAAGTTGTTTTTAGCCTGTTTTCACTCAGAAGCACGTCTTCCCTGGCTTGAGCAAGACGGACTTTCAGGGATAATATGTCTGATTTTAGAACTCCTCCGGCTCTGAACCTCACATTCATTAGACGCAATTGCGATTTAACGGTTGATACAGAGTCCCTGGTAATTTTAATGTATTCTTTTGCGGCAAGAGCGTTATAGTATGTATGTATTACTGAGGCAACAAGGGAGTTTTCTACGCTTTTTCTGTCTGTTTGAGAAATAGAGAAATCGGTTTCAGCGATTTTTTTATTTAATATATCTCGTCCGCCATTGAATATATTTATTCCTGCTTTAATTCCGGTCTCATAATTTTCATACCAGCCGGGAGAGTTAAAATCTGTATTTGCAGGCAGCAGTCTCTGGTCAATCTTCTTGAAAAGATATCCTGATGGTGCATCCCCCTGAGAATATTCAGTATAAAATCCGAGAAAGGGAAAAAAATTAGCATTTGCCTTTTCGATCATAGCTTCTGCCTGCTTTATACGGGCAACGGCAATCTTGTTATCAGGATTATTTGCAAGAGCAATTTGAATTGCATCGTTCAAAGAGACAGGTTCTTGTAAAGCACAGGTATATTGTCCGGTTTTTGAAACTTTTGTTGAAAACGCATCATCGCATATTACTTTTGCATATTCCTGCCTGATGCTTTCGTAAGTGTATTTGTCATGGGAAAAACAACCGCAGGTTATAAGAAGGAAAGATAAGATAATGACGATTTGAATTTTATTTGTTTTTGATACCATTTCAAAAAAACCAAAACCCATTCTATTATAAACACTACAAGCACAGCCGATAATCGTTTCCGTCACGTCTTTATATTCCATGCTTTTTTGTTTACAAAAAATAAGGCAATTTTATGTCTTGACAATCCAGTCCATCATAACTCAAAATAAATTGAGTGTACCCTTTTTGCGTTTTCTATGTTTTATGCTGCCTTTTTCTCGCAGTAGTCGTTAGCATAATCCTCTGCTTTCAATATGTTACCGTATAAGGAGTTTCTCTCCATACGTCTATGTGCTTTCCAGTAATCATTCCAGTCGTTACTCGTGTATATAGACCTTAAAAGCAATGTAGATTCCGCGCCTTCTATTGACCAGCGACGCCCCGTTCCCTCCATTCGTTTCTTGACTGTATGACCGCAGGTAGGATTCCACAACTCCACTGCCAATCGGATAGCCTGATGCTAAATACTCATCATAATGCATCCATTTACGATGATTTTCAAAATAAGTTATTGTTTCTTTTAAGGCTTTAATTTGAGCAGCTTTGAGCTTTCGTTTAGTTAAAGTCCGCTTTAGACCTCCAATTACACTGCCTGTACGTCCTTGTAATATGGATAATAGATGTTTGTAAACCCACTTTTTAGCTTCCGGAGTTTTCTCACCATGCAATGCATTGCCAACTTTCCAGAGATATTCCAATGAATAATGTCTAAAATACCTGCCCAATTCTGTGCTGGTCGCCATCATGAAAAAGCGCTTGAAGCTTGAACAGAGCCTTTACACAATTTTACAGATTTTAAGTATTACTCTTTTTGAAAAAACTCATATTTTATGGGCATTTACAGAAAGTAATTACAAAAATAAATTTACTAGTGGTCATATCCAATTGAAATTATTCGATTCTTAACCGGACACCACTGAGTAAAAGTAGTAAAAACGCTAAATCGTTTACACAAAAATACACCTTAATTTTATACTTTTTTTGTCTTGACAATGGGGGAGTACCATACTTGTTTTATAGATACCCCTACCTCCCTATCCCGATATTAAAGCTCAATATCTCTTTGCCTTCCACCAGACGTTTTTGCGGTGTGCTTACTTCACCCACCATCGTTTTAATATCAAAAACTACCACATATCCCTCATTGGCACGCTCGGTTAAAAGGTATTTACCGCACAGTTGATCAATTGCTTTTTCAACAGTCTTATCAAGGCTTGAACGATTTATCTTGGTTTCGATAATGTATTTTTGGCCTTGATATATCAATAAAATATCCATTCTTCCTAATCCGCTTGGCGCCTCAAAACGAAGTTCGCCTTTTTCCCCCTCTACAAACTGATACAGCCAGGCGGTTAGCAGAAATTGTCCTGTTTTCTCGTACGGTTTTTGACTTGCGTAAAAGGCGTTTACGCCTATCTGCATGATGTATTCCTCAAAATCAGAAAGAATGGCTTCCATGTTCAGAAGTCCGTCAGGTCTAAAGTAGCCCTTAATAGATACATCTACAATTGCTCCTGATTCCCGAAAAAAGGTCTTGGCGAACCTTTTTTTATAGATAGGGTTGCTGACCTTAATATTCTTTCCTTCTGCCTTAATCAAACCATGCGTCAAAAGAAGGGACTGCTCCTCATCGCCAGGGATATATTCAACACCGTTAAAAACAATGTCTATAAAAGTCTCTTTGTATTGTTTGGCCTTTTCGGTAATATTGTCAAAATGACTGTTTTCTTCGTAGAGAAGAATGTCAATCGCGTCTTCCACGTCTTCTTCAGTCATTGGGACCGTGGTTTCCGGTTTTATGTCAACAGTCATAATGGTACCTATGCGGTTTACCAGCCAGGGCTGGCCGGCTGTCTCTTCGTACACTTTTTTCACTGCATCTTTAGTAACGGGCTGATTTGTTTCTTCTGTATATTGGCCATAAAGGTCACGGACATTCTTTAGAGTAAAAGGTGGAAGCCTTACCTGGTCGGCAATATTGAAAGGGGAGACACCGCCGACAATCAGCTTGGTGATGTTACGTATGCCCACCAGACCCACGGAGTATAGGGCTTTGTCGGGCTGCTTTTTGTATCTCTGATAGAGTTCTCTTAAGGTGGTCAGAAAATTCTCCAATTCGTTTATAGGGATGCCGTCGAACTCGTCAATAAATATGATGATGCGCTTCGGAGGGATTACAGTATTCAATTTCTCAAATAATTTTCGGAAAGAGATATGATGCGTGATATGATGCGTGCTCAACAGGGTGCGCACAGCTTCTATGTTCTTACAATTGACTTCTCGCAATCGCCGCAGAAGCTGATCGTAGATTACTTCTTGGATTAGGGTGTAAAAGGCGGCTACATCTATCGTCTTGTAATCCTGAAAACTAAGAAGGATAGACACATAGGCATTATCCTTCTCCAGTTCATGGCAAAAGTCCTCAAAAAAGGTGGTCTTTCCGCTCTGACGGGGGGCAAATATGGAGAAGTACCTACCCAGGTCAACCAGTGTCTTAATGTCCTGCTTTCTTTTGCTGACTACATTTTCCAACGAAATGTGATATGACATGTGAGGATCAACCACCCCCGAGTCTTCAAACATCCGTTTTGGTTTTTTATAATTCATTTTTTTCCTCCCTATCTCCAATCTCCCATAATCACAAAAGGAGCCCAATAGTATGGATGTGCGTATTCCTTTCTGGCCTTGACCGTTTGCATAGCCCTGCCCTTTACCCGTAAATATAGCTGAACTTTTGTTTCGATGTCGAATACATTATCGACATGGAAACTCAAAATCAAATCAAACGGACACTAACGCAACCAGAAGCCATCAAGAAAATCAACAAGATACTTGACCATTACAACTATAACATAAATCGTATAGTGGACGCCAAAAATGAGACAGTGTGTTAAGGTGTGTTTCCAAGAAAAAGGAGGCACTTCAATGAGCAGAAAAAAACACAGCAAGGAATTGAAGGCGAGAATTGCCCTTGATGCAATAAAGGGTCAGAAAACAATGTCTGAATTGGCTTCAGAATATAGGGTTCACAGCAATCAAATAAGAAGCAGTTGCTTGAGTCAGCCCCTGATATTTTTAACAGGGGAAAAGACAAAGAGACTGAGAAAAAAGAGGTTGAACGTGTTCGACGGCTGATGCGTTTAATGGGTATTGAATCAGTAGCCCCCAAACCGAATACAAGCAAGGCACGCAGAGAACATACTCCTGAGGAAATTGTCGATTACAGAGCCTGATCAGGTCTGGTGTTCCGACATTACCTATATCAGGCTGGCGCATGGATTTGTGGATCTAACGGCAGTTATGGATTGGGCAAGCCACTATGTTCTGTCCTGGGAGGTGTCTGTAACAATGGATGACGATTTCTGTGTGAATGCTCTGAAGGGTGCTCTTCGAAAACATAACAGCCCTGAGATATTCAATACCGATCAAGGTTCACAATATACCGGTAATGCCTTTACCGGTACACTGAAAGAAAGAGGTATCAAGATCAGCATGGATGGCAAAGGACGTTGTATGGATAATATCTTTATAGAACGTTTATGGCGATCAGTGAAGTACGAAAAGATATTTCTCGAAGAGTTCGAGACAGTAACGGAATTGATTGCCGGGCTGAAGGAATATTTTGAGTTTTACAACTTTGAACGACCACATCAGTCGTTCAAAAGAAAAACACCTGCTGAGGTGTATTGGGTAGAGGAAGTCGCCCAAATGGCAGCATGAATAATTCGATTAAAAGACAAAAAGAAGCGCACCTTAATTTAGGAAAAAATTGTCCTTGACTTGGGGTCCACTTCAATTTGTTCGGCAAATCGTTCTCTTGATTCTTTAACTGCATCAAGAATGTCGTTTGTTGTTGCTTTGGTTTTAATCCCTGGAACATCTTGATGAAGCTCTAAAGCTTAACAAACCTTTAGCCACCGCCTGATGCCTGAAGGAAGATTTAAAACGAGTATGGCTTCAGATCTGTAAAGTGGATGCAAAAGAAATACTGGACGAATGGATCAAAAAAACCAGAAGTACCAGCATTACGATACTGAAGAAATTTACAAATACCTTGGCCGGTCATGCTTTTGGCATCCTTAACCACTATGATTATCCGATTTCAACTGGACCTTTGGAGGGAACAAACAATAAAATCAAAACTCTCCAAAGGCAGGCCTATGGGTTCCGAGATGCTGAATTCTTTAAACTTAAAATATATGGTCTTTATGAAACCAGGTACGCTTTAGTCGGATGAACCACTTTTAGGCCGAATGTTCTGTATATAATTTATTGAAATCATTGGCCGCCATGACTTGTTGAGAAGTTATCTCCTTAGATTTTGCTTGATTGCGAAATTACCATAGAGCCAAAATGGCGGAAAGTGTCCCGCTTTGGTTTTAGGGTTGCTCAAAAAACGATTTACACCAAATGAACTGCTTAGCATTCAATATGCATAACCTATCAAAATATAATGTAATATTTTATCTATTAAACTGAACCAGTGCCTATACCGCCTAACCGATTGAAATCATAATGGTCGGGACGACTGGATTTGAACCAGCGACCCCAGCGTCCCGAACGCTGTGCTCTACCAGGCTGAGCCACGTCCCGACTTCGAAAAAATATTTATGCTACCATCTGTGAATATTGTCAATGTAAATAAAATTCCCAGGGGCAAGCCCTCTTGCTTAGGCTCGACTTTCGTTTCGCTCAAGCTGGGTGTTTTTGCGGAACTTCTATCTTTAAAACGCCGCAAGCGGCGTGGTATTTGACCCGAGCTACGCAATAAAGTTTGACGGTTTCTTAAAAAGTCCATTTTCTGCGTTGCATCCTTCGTTATTGCTATGTAGCTATAAGTATGTTTTATGTCTCAGGATTTGCGAGTCTTAAAGCTGAAACTTTTTACTTTGCCGTCTAAGTTGAAATTATTTGTTAAAAGGATTTTTCAGCATAATGGTCTCATCTCTAGCTGGGCCAACAGATACTATATTGATAGGCGTTTCAATAAGCTCTTCAACTTTTTTAAGATAATTTATTGCATTTTGAGGTAGCTCTTCAAATTTTTTGATAATAGAAATATCTTCCGACCATCCAGGCAGTGTTTCGTATACAGGTTTGCAGGCTGCAAGTGTTTTGAGACATGCCGGAAAATCAGTTATAGGCTTTCCATTACATTCATAGCTGGTACATATATTTAGTGTTTCCAGTCCTCCTAAAACGTCAAGTTTGGTAATAGCGATGCCTGTAAGGCCATTAAGACGTACTGCATTTCTTAGTATCACTGTATCAAGCCATCCGCATCTTCGCTTTCTACCGGTTGTAGCACCAAATTCAGCACCTTTTTTTTGTATTGCATCACCAGTTTCATCAAAAAGTTCAGCAGGGAAGGGGCCTTCACCAACCCGTGTGGTATAAGCTTTAACAATGCCAATAACGCCTGTTATCTCCTTTGGACCAATGCCGGCTCCACTACATGCATTTCCTGCAATTGTATTTGATGAAGTTACATATGGATATGTGCCATGATCAATGTCAAGATGGGCGCCTTGAGCACCTTCAAACAGGACCTGTTTGCCTGCTTTTATGGCGTCATAGATAATAATAGAAATATTTGTAACATAGGGAGCAAGTTTTTCAGCATAATCATTATATTGATTAATTATGCTTTCCAGATCAACTGGTTCATAGGAAAAAAAGTTTTTTAAATAGAAATTTTTTTCTTTTACAATTGATTTTACCCTTTTTTTAAAAAGCTCTGTATCTATTAATTCGATGAATCTTATCCCTCTGCGAGTCGCCTTATCTTCATAGCAAGGGCCGATTCCACGTCCGGTGGTTCCAAGCTTATTATCGCCTTTCATCTTTTCCCTGGCATTATCAATATGCTTGTGATAAGGCATAATTATATGAGCTTTTTCGCTTATTTTTAAGTTATCCTGTCCCACATTTATTCCCCTGCCGATTAAGTAATCTATTTCTTTTAATAAAACAGAAGGGTCAATCACCATCCCATTGCCAATGATACAGGTTTTATTCTGTAAAATGCCTGAGGGCACCAGATGGCTGATGAACTGTTTACCTTTAACAACCATCGTGTGGCCGGCATTATTCCCTCCTTGGAAACGCACGACCATATCAGCATACTCTGCCAGCAGATCAACGATTTTACCTTTACCTTCATCACCCCATTGAGTTCCGACTATTACAATATTTGACACAGGTTAGCTCCTTTAAATTTATAGTATAGGAATTTCCTTTTTTTACCGCCCGCTTCGTTCAAGGCGCATAGGTTGCACAGGAAAAATATTATTGTTTTTCTGTTGAGAGGGCAGAAAAGCAATAATTTGAGTGTAACCTTTTTGCGTAAACATCAACTATAGCTGTAACTATCTGAAAGGCTTAAAAATAAAAACGGTAAACATCCTTTTTTCAATCTATTACGATATTGGTGAAAAATCAACATCTAATAAGGAGGAAGGATGCAACCATATTCAGTAGAGCAAAGCATAATTTAAGGTGAACTGGAAGTCAAAGAACTTTTCGGGTATGCGCAAAACAACGCTGCTCAATTTGAAGCATATGAAATGGAAAGAGATATATTGGCGAGAGTAATGCAGATTAGTTTAGCCGCGATGAAGTGTGATCAGCGTCAATTATAATACCCAGCCCAACGACAACTATAATTACCGGAATATGAGACCAGAAAAAATGGTAAAAACATCCAAATCGAACGAAA
Source organism: Deltaproteobacteria bacterium (assembly GCA_030262775.1). Classification (GTDB taxonomy): domain Bacteria; phylum Desulfobacterota; class Desulfobacteria; order Desulfobacterales; family ETH-SRB1; genus B13-G4. The sequence continues at coordinate 7,905 of JAJSZP010000093.1, forward strand.
GGAGAGAGTTGGATGGTTACAGATCAACGGCACTGGTTCAGTTTAATAGATAAACCTGTACAGTTTGTTATTTTTGACCGAGCCTTTATCTGCGCAAACTATAGATGTTGCAGGCATAGAAAAAACTAAAAAATAGCATATTTATTCGCTAGTTATAGATTTTAGTCTCTCAATATTAGTTCCTTCTATGCCTGCAACATCTATAGTTTGATCGTCTGGTTGAAGAGATTCAGCATGTACCGATTCAGATGCTTGTTTTTTTATTGACTTATTCAGAGGAAAAGTGTAATATTAAATGTTAATCTCAGGTGCCTTTAAGGCATAAAAGGGAATCCCGTGAAAATCGGGAGCGAGCCCGTCGCTGTAATCGGGGACGAAAACCGCAACATGTCACTGTCCAGTAAGCTGGATGGGAAGGCGCGGTAAGTAGTGTGATCCGAGAGTCAGAAGACCTGCCTGAAAGATTGCTTGGCAACCTCGCGGACAGGGGGCTAATCATTAAAATCTGAGGATAAAAAAGGGATATCCCCGGGTCGATTAAGTTCGATTCGGGGATTTTTTTGCAAGAATGTTTTTACGATTTCGTTTTAAGGGAAGGGAGTACAAAGCTTCCACTGCCCCTCAACTGTGATCAGGACGAAAGCCGCAATCATGCCACTATCAGCTAAGGCTGGGTGGGAAGGTGCGGCAAGTAGGATGAACGAAAGCCAGGAGACCTGGACGAAACCTGAACAATCAACATTTCACGAGGGTGGAAAGGATGTTTTTATGAAACGTTTTATTTTGTTCATGGCAGTTTTTTTCTGTGTGTCTTTATTGGTTTTTTCACCGGTAAAAAAGGCGTTGGGCCAAAATGGAGAGGAAAATGTTTATAAAATGGATGAGGTGGTCGTGACCGCAGCCAAATACGAGACTGAACAGATGGAGACACCCGCTTTTGTCACAGTGATTACGGCAGATGAATTGGAGCAGACCGGTGGGCGTAATTTAGTAGAAGCATTGAGAACAATTAGCGGACTGGAGTATGTTAATTCTGGCGGCCCATTAGGAACTTCTCATAGCGCGATGGGTAGCAAACTCCCTATACGTGGAATAAGTGATGGGGAATTGGTTCTGATGAATGGTGTGCCCATTAACAATCCTCATGGCGGAAGTTACGATTTGAATTGTATTCCGCTCAGCGTTATAGAACGGGTGGAAGTAGTGAAGGGGGCTTCCTCAGTTCTCTACGGTTCGGATGCCCTGGCCGGGGTGATAAATATCATTACCAAAAAGCCGGAAGAAACAAAGGGACATATTAGCTTAGAAGGAGGAAACGAGTCTTATACCAAAGATGGTTTTTTCCTGGGTAACGATAAGATTTTTGGTTCTGTATCCTACCTGCATCTGGGTAAGCAAAAAGAAATTTCCAAAAATTATGGAAAGAAATACAACTACGATAGCAAACCTCTGGATCAATATAGTTTTTTTCTAACAGCCAATCCTATAGAGACTATAAAATTGAGTTACATGGGGAGCAGGGAAGAGTCCGGCAGGATTAGAGAACCATGGGAAGATGTGGCGGTTACCAGTAGTAACCGCCACAAGGGATACGACCAGACCAGCAAAAAGCATTTTGTTAGTCTGGAGTCAATGTCATTAACTTAACGAATAGGTTTATAGCAGTAGTAGAAGCATCTCCGGTGGACTTTGTGATTTCGAGGAAATTTTCTACCCGGCCTTATTGGCTCAATGGTTTTG
>JAJSZP010000094.1:0-2917 GCA_030262775.1 Deltaproteobacteria bacterium
GCATTACAGTCTGTAGTCAACTCTTCTATGGAAAAACCCGTTATAAAAGTAAAATACGATGGGATAATTGGCAGTATACAAGGAGAAAAAAAAGAAAGAAGTCCTGCAAAAAAAGCTGCAGGGTATGTTATCGTCTCAACAAACATAGTTTAATCCTTTGGGATAGGCTGAAAGACTGAAGTTCTCTGACAGCCTTCTACCTTCAGCCTATATATATATATTACCGGCTTAACTCTTTTGAGCGTATTGCGGCTGCCTTTATAGCCTCTATTATATTTTGTTTTACTTTATTTTTTTCCAAAATCCTGAAAGCCGCTTCAGTAGTTCCTCCGGGAGAAGTCACCTTCTGGCGCAAAGTTTCAGGCGATTCATTGCTTTTTTCCATGAGTTTAAGGGCACCCTGTATAGTTGCAACTGTCAGCATGACGGCCTTATCCGGCTCTAGTCCGACTTTGATACCCCCTTCTATCATCGCTTCAGCAATATAAAAAACATATGCCGGACCAGATCCGGAAAGAGCGGTAACTGCATCCAGGTCTTCTTCTTTAAATTCAACTACTTTTCCTATGGCCCCCAGAATTATCTTTATTTTTTCCACATCTTCTGGCCTGGCATATTTGTTGGCACTCATTCCGGACATTCCTGCCAGGACCAGGGCCGGCGTGTTTGGCATTACTCTTATTATCGGCAATCTTTCTATAGATTCATTATTAAGAGAATTGTAAAGTAAAGCCTCAATTTTACGCAAAGGAATTCCTGCTGCAATAGAAACAACTATTTTTCGATTTGATATCCGGTAGCCTTCATGCTCTGAAATTTGTAAAAGGATATTATATATATGTTGAGGTTTTACTGCAATAACTATAATTTCGCATTCTGAAAAAACCTTAAAATTATTTTGCATTACAGAAATACCATAAGCCTTATTAAGAATATTGAGCCGCTTTTCACTTATATCACTAGCATAAATCATTGACGGAGAAAAAATTCCAGTCTGGATAAGAGCACCCACAAAAGCTTCTCCCATATTTCCGGCACCAATAAAACCAATTTTCTTGTTAATTTTTGACAAGTTACCTCCTTAATATTTTGTTCTTGTCTAATATAATGTATTTGGCGTATAAAGTAATTTACTCAAGTTTTGTACCCCCTAATTCCTAATCAATACTATAGGGGGATAAAGAAGTAAATAAATTTAGTCCGTTATCCCTTAAAGCTTTTGTTGCATAGAGAGGGTGTGAAGCTTGAGTAAATTATGTATTCCGTTTTATACTTTTTAACGATTGTTTCTTTGATGTGTCAATGATTTTACGTAAACTATCTTGACTTATCTTTAAAAACATATTTAATTCTCTTTATATTTTTTAAACTTAGCAAATGAGAGGCTCCTACATTTATGTATATAATTGGGTATCTGTTAATGGCAATTGCAAATGTTCTTGATTTTGTTTTACCTATATTCATGTGGATTGTTATAGCAAGAGTAGTGCTGTCCTGGGTCAATCCAGATCCCTTCAATCCTATTGTTCGTTTTATCCATAACGTTACAGAGCCTGTTTTATATCGCGTTCGCGCATTCATACCCGTTAGTTTCGGAGGCATTGATTTCTCTCCATTTATTGTCTTGCTCGGAGTGATCTTCTTGCAAACCTTTGTTGTAAACAGCTTAATGAGACTGTCTGATAATTTATTACGATATAGTAGGTGAGATATAATGAAAACTACATCACTTGATATTCAACAACAGCAGTTCAAGATTAGATTCAGAGGATTTGATATCCGTGAGGTAGATAAATTCCTTGAACAAATTGCCGATTCTTTTGCTTCATTGCAACAGAAAAACGAGAACCTGCATGAGGAAATTAGAAGGCTAAAGCTTGAAAGTCAGGGATACAAGGAACGCGAAGAAACCTTTAAGCGCGCTATGCTTAATTCTCAGAAAGTTCTTGAGCAGATGAAGAAAAATGCTCAAAAATCAGCTGAATTAGTCATAGCTGATGCAGAAGTCAGAGCGGAAAAAATACTCAATAGAGCACATAGCAGACTGGCACAGCTACATGAAGATATAGCTGAACTTAAAAGACAGCGCGTGCAAATCGAAGTTCAAATCAGTTCTGTAATAGAGGCTCATTCAAAACTTCTTGCAATAGGTAAAGAGAGCATGGAAACATCGGATGAAGAAGACTCTAAATTGAAATTACTAAAAAAACGTAACTCTTTTTCATAAACTGGAATAGCAAATGGCAAAAATAGACGCGTTTTTCAAGTTGATGAATGATCAGGGCGCTTCAGATCTTCATCTTGTTGCAGGACAGCCGCCAGCTCTCAGAATAAGGGGAGATATAGAAAGGGTCAAATATAAGGTTCTGGATACTGATGAGCTGAAAAGCATGCTCTATGAGATTGCGCCCGAAGACAAGGTCAAGATATTTGAAGAGACAGGAGATATTGACTTCGGCTATGAAATACCTGGCCTTGCCAGATACCGGGCAAATTTCTTTATGCAGAAAAATGGCGCTGCTGCAGTTTTCAGGGAAATTCCAGCTACAATATTGACCGCTGAACAGCTTGGCCTTCCTTCTGTAATACCCAAGCTGGCATTACTTCCAAGAGGTCTCGTCGTAGTAACAGGCCCTACAGGCAGCGGCAAATCGACCACATTGGCAGCCATAATTGATGTAGCAAACCATAGCCGTAAGGATCATATCATTACTGTTGAAGATCCAGTCGAATTTGTTCATGAAAGCAAGGCTTGTATTGTAAACCACCGTGAGGTCGGTCTTCATACCAGATCATTTAGCGCAGCCCTGCGCGGCGCTCTACGTGAGGATCCGGACATTATTCTGGTTGGTGAAATGAGGGACCTTGAAACTATATCACTTGCCATAGAAGCCGCATCTACAGGACATCTTGTTTT
>JAJSZP010000094.1:2927-9549 GCA_030262775.1 Deltaproteobacteria bacterium
ACATTACATACTTCCAGCGCTGCTAAAACAGTTGATCGTATTATTGAGGTCTTTCCTGCAAGCGAACAGTCACAGATACGTTCCACGCTTTCTGACGGACTCAGAGCTATCATAGCACAGGTACTGTTCAAGAGAATTGACAAGAAGGGGCGTTGTGCCGCTCTTGAAATATTGATCGCAACTCCTGCGGTCAGAAATCTGATAAGAGAAGCAAAAACCTATCAGATTGCTTCAATGATTCAGACAGGAAAAAAATTCGGCATGAAGCTTTTAGATGACTCCATAATGGAAATGTGTACCAAAAATATGATAAGTCCTGAAGAAGCTTACGCCAAAGCTAATGATAAGTCAAAATTCAGGTCTCTATTGAAGACCCCGCCTGCAGACTTCACCGAAGCATAATTTTAGGGATAGAGTTATTACATGAAAAAACAGGAAATTGATCATATACTGACAAAGATGCTTGATGCATTCAGCAATATCTCAGACCTTAACATCACTGTCGGCAAGCCTTTTCAGGTAGAGAGTTCGGGCGAGCTTGCCGGAATAGATATGGATCCTCCTTTTCATGAACTCACACCGTTTCAGACTGAAATTTTCGCTCTAAACCTGCTCAACCGGGACAGACGTCTTACAGATATCCTTATAAGAAAGGGATCGTGCGATCTGTCTTATGAACTTCCAGGCAAAGCACGTTTCAGGGTGAATATCTTTTCACAGCGCAGCAACTACTCCATTGTCCTCCGAAAACTCGAAACCAAAGCTCCAACCTGCAAGGAACTGGCGCTTCCCAAGGCATTCTATAAGCTGGCTCAGGAAAAAAACGGAATTATTCTGGTGACCGGTTCCACAGGAAGCGGAAAATCTACTTCTCTGGCCGGAGTACTTAATGAAATTAACGAAACCAAAGCAGTCCACATAGTAACGCTCGAAGACCCTGTGGAATTTCAGCACCAGCACAAAAAGGCTACTTTCAACCAGAGGGAGATGGGAACTGATTTCGACAGTTTTGCCAGCGGTTTAAGGGCCGCTCTCCGCCAGGCGCCAAAGGTAATACTGGTCGGCGAGATGCGTGACAGGGAAACTGTTGAGATCGGCATCAGCGCAGCCGAGACAGGTCATCTGGTGCTGAGCACTCTCCACACAGTAGACGCTGGGCAAACTATTAACCGCGTCCTCGGCATGTTTAATACCAAGGAAGAAAACCAGATTCGCATCCGGCTTGCCGATACGGTTCGCTGGATCGTGTGCCAGAGGCTTCTTCCCAAAGTAGGCGGCGGTCGCGTGGCGGCCTTTGAGATTTTGGGATCCAACCTCCGGACTAAAGATACGATTTTGCACGGAGAATCCGAGGGAAAAACGTTTTACGAAATCATACAGGCAGGAAAGGCCTTTGGTATGATTACTTTTGATGATCACATCATAAATTTGTACGAAAAAGGCCTCATTACCGAAGAAACAGCTATGGCTTATGCTTCACGTAAGGGTATAGTTGGTCGTGGAATCGACTCAATAAAAAGCGCTCGCGGCGAAACTACCACCGATATCGAAAAATTAGAAGTGGACATAGATTATAAAAAAATCAGCGATTCCCAATTGGAGCAGGAATACCTTAAAATAGAGAAGCACAATTAGCTGGATCGTGTGCCAGAGGCTTCTTCCCAAAGTAGGCGGCGGTCGCGTGGCGGCCTTTGAGATTTTGGGATCCAACCTCCGAACTAACGATACGATTTTGCACGGAGAATCCGAGGGAAAAACGTTTTACGAAATCATACAGGCAGGAAAGGCCTTTGGTATGATTAGGAACGTGGAATCGACTCAATAAAAAGCGCTCGCGGCGAAACTACCACCGATATCGAAAAATCAGAAGTGGACATATAGAAAAAAACCAAGCAAGAGGCGAAGATTATGGAAGTTATATGCAAACAGTGTCAGAGTAAGTTCAAAATTCCGAATGAAAAAATCCCAAAAGGGAGACTCTTTTCGCTCACCTGTTCAAAGTGCAATAATAAAATTTCCATAGACACCCGGACAGATGCTTTTCTATCGCCCCAAAAAACCCAGGCCGTATCCGCCAAACCAAAACCTGGCCCTGGAAAGACAATATTCGACGAGGTAGTTTCCGGCACTTATGACGCTTCCGAAAAACCTTTTGATTTTGCGGAAGAGGGTATAGAAACAGCTCTTTTGTGTGAACCTGACCCAGACATCAGAGCCAAGATCAGAATGGCTTTGGAGAAGATGGAATATAATACCACGGAACCTAAGTCGGCCGTTGAAGCTCTCAAGCAGATGCGCTTTCATGTTTTTGATCTGGTGGTGCTAAACGAATTATTCGACACTCAAAATCCTGACAAAAATAATGTTCTTAAATACATGGCTCAACTTACTATGGACACGAGACGAAACATCTTTTTGGCCCTTGTCACCAACCGCTTTCGCACCATGGACAGCATGACGGCCTTAAACAAAAATGTCAATATCATTGTCAATGTCAATAATGTTGATGAAATACAAAAGATCCTCAAGCGCGGTATAGCCGACCATACTGAATTTTATTATGTATTTAAGGAGTCGCTGGCCAAAAACGGCAATGTCTAATCTTGTTATCTTTATAGTAGATTTCATGTTGAATGGGAAATTTAATTGATTCCCCGTCGCTATAATAAAAAACAACTATACAAACAGCCTTCAGGTTGGTTTTAAGGGCATGATCAAAAAGAACGAATACCCCTTTTTCTAACCACATACGGTTAATTTCTGATAGACAAAACTTTGAGCCAAGCACTAAAGCTGTTGCGATCAAAGTCAAATTGTAAAACTGACTATTCGTCAGAGCCGGCTGAAAAAATGCGAGTCCTGAAACAACAAATGGGATACGTTCGGCACATGGAATCTTCATATAAGTACTCCAAGTTCTTATATTAATCTAATAGTATGCCAATTTATTGTCCCATATTCTTTTTTAAATGTATCGTACTTTTTTAAAAATTTAAGATTTTCAATAATAATTCCTCCAATTTTACTGTAACTCCTTGGAATATATAGGAATATTAATGTAACGGACAAAAATCATGCCAACCCCATGAATTTTGTGAAATTTATTTTTCGAAAACTCAAGATATTATTGCAAAACGACATCGAAAAATAATTAAAGGAGTAAACCAGTTGAAAGTTGTAATTGTCGGCGCAGGAGAGGTTGGCTTTCACGTAGCAAGCCGGCTGTCACATGAAAATAAAGATGTTGTGGTGATTGACAAGGATAGTGACGCTATTAGGCGCATTTCCGATAATATAGACGTTCAGGTTATAATAGGATCAGGCAGCAGTCCTGTATCACTTGAAGATGCGGGAATAAAAGAAGCAGAAATACTTCTTGCCGTAACAAACAGCGACGAAACAAATCTGGTGGCATGCCTAGTGGCAAATATCATTTCGCCATATACAAAAAAACTGGCGCGTATACGAAATGCTGACTTTGATAAATACCATGCCATTTTTCGAGATCATGCACCTCACATAGACACTTTAATCAATCCAGAAATTGAGGTTGTTAAAACAATCGACAGGCTCATGCACATGCCAGGTGCAGTTGATGTTGGAACATTTGTAAACGGCCGTATCAAATTTATAGGAATAAATTTAGACAAAGAAGCACGACTGGCAGGTTCACGCCTTGATGAAATTCCTGCACTTCTTGGCAAACAAGGCCCTCTTGTTGCTGCGATTATAAGGGATGAAAAACTTATAATCCCAAGAGGCCATGACAGACTTTTGCCTGGAGATCTGGTATATTTTATCAGTGAGGATGAAAACCTGCTGGATACCCTCGCAATATTCGATAAACATGCAGAGCCAGTTAACAGGGTTTTGATTGTTGGAGGAGGGCGAATAGGATTAAGGCTGGCCACTTTGCTTGATGATAAGCCTATTCATACAAAAATAATCGAAAAAAATTCTGATATATGCGCTAGTCTTGCAGAAAAGCTGAACAAGGTTGTAGTTCTTCATGGAGACGGTTCTGATCAGGAGCTACTTAACGAAGAAAATGTTCAGGAAATGGATTTTGTCATTACGCTTACAAATGATGAAGAAATAAACATTTTAGCTTCTTTGCTTGCCAAAAAGATGGGAGCACGAAAAACAATAACAAAAATCAGTAAATTCAGCTACTTTCCACTTATGTCAATAATCGGAATTGAGCAGGTAGTCAGTCCGCGGCTTTCAGCTATAAATACAATTTTGCAGCATATAAGACGCGGCAAGGTGCTTTCATCCATATCAATTAAAGGAGAGCAAGCCGAATTCATGGAGGCAGTTGCTCTTGAAACTTCAGAAATCGTAGGAAAGCCTCTAAAAAATATATCATTTCCAAAGGAAGCAATTGTAACAAGTATCATTCGAAATGATAATATAATTATCCCTTCCGGCGACAATGTTGTTGAACCTGATGACAGAATCATAATATTTGCTACAAGGCAGGCAATACCAAAAATCGAAAAAATCCTTACAGTAAAACCGGAGTATTTCTAAATGCGCTGGCGTTATATTCTGAATGTCGTTGGGATATTAACTCTTTTTTTTGGCCTCACCATGTTATTTCCCCTGGCAACTGGTCTTTATTATAAGGACCAAAGCTTTATTCCTTTCTTAAAGTCCATCGGAATTACAACCCTTGCAGGCCTGATGCTACACCTGTGCTTTAGAAGCTCAAGCGCAGAAATAATAACTCAGCGCGAAGGAATGGCGATTGTATTCATCGGCTGGACAACTATTGGAATTTTCGGTGCGCTTCCATTTTATCTGATGGGAGGCGAATTTATAAATTTTGTGGATGCATTTTTCGAATCAGTATCAGGGATCACAACCACTGGAGCCTCAATATTAATAAATATTGAAGCTGTATCAAAGGGCCTTCTTTTCTGGCGCAGTTTTATTCAGTGGCTCGGTGGAATGGGAATAATAGTCCTATCCATCGCCATACTTCCCTTTTTAGGCGTTGGAGGCATGCAGCTTTATAAAGCGGAAGTTCCAAGTCCCGTCCCCGATAAGCTAAGGCCGCGTATTAAAGACACAGCCATACTCCTCTGGAAAGTTTACGCTTTGATTTCTTTATCAGAGGCCATCCTTCTTATGATAGGGGGCATGAGCCTTTATGACGCCCTGTGCCACACATTTACAACAATGCCAACCGGCGGATTTTCAACTAAAAACGCTTCAGTAGCCCATTTTAACAGCGTATATTTTGATTCTGTAATCATTATATTTATGTTTCTGGCTGGAATAAATTTTTCACTTCATTATCAGATGCTAAGGGGAAAACCACTTGCTTTCTGGAAAAATTCAGAGTGCCGGTTCTTTATGGGAGCTGTTATTCTTCTAATTGTAGTTGTTACTTTTAATATTTACGGTACTGTATACGAAAATATTTTTCAGGCATTTCGCTATGGCGCCTTTCAGGTGGTCTCTATTATTACTACCACAGGTTATGCTACAGCCGATTTTGATCAATGGCCTGCTATGTCCAGGCTAATACTGCTTTTGTGTATGTTTATGGGAGCATCAGCGGGTTCGACAGGCGGGGGCATGAAATTTCTTCGCGTCATGCTTTATTTTAAATACTGTTACAAAGAGCTTTTTTCTCTGATTCACCCTAGGGCTGTTACCCATATCAAAATCGGCGGTAAAGTAGTTCCTGAGGAGGTTACAAGGAGTGTTCTTGGATTTTTGGGGCTTTACATTGGGCTTTTTGCTTTATGTTCTGTGCTTCTGGCAGGCATGGGAGTAGATTTTGTAACAGCATTTACTGCGATTGCATCAGCAATAGGAAACGTTGGGCCTGGTTTCGCAAACGTGGGGCCTACGCAAAATTATGCTCAGATGCCCTATTTGGGCAAGTGGCTGCTAATATGGTGCATGCTGTTAGGAAGGCTTGAAATATACACAGTTGTAATTTTTCTGGTTCCAGAGTTCTGGCGCAAATAAATTTGTTGACAAAATTAGAATTTATATTTAAATATTATATTTTTTTAAGGGCCGTTAACTCAGTTGGTAGAGTATCTGCCTTTTAAGCAGAGAGTCGCGCGTTCGAGCCGCGCACGGCCCACTTTAAAGAACCGTTTTTTACACGTCCCCATCGTCTAGCCTGGTCCAGGACACCGGCCTTTCACGCCGGCAACAGGGGTTCAAATCCCCTTGGGGACGCCACGGATAAGCGCATTAAGCGTGGGCAACTGCTCTTGATTTCTAATATTTTTTCCCAAGGTTCACCTTCCTTGGGAAAAAATATGAACTTCTTGAAAGAGCAGCAATTCTCATTATGGAATTTGCCAATAATATTTAATAAATACAAATTATTATTAATCTGGTATTTTTATGATACACTTCAAGCTCTTTCGTAAAAATGAGAATTTCAACAAAATAATGCCAGCATTCACAAACCCAAAAAGACCAAAATGTTTTTGCGGCGACACAAGAATATCCACTTGTTTTACTTGCTTCCTTATTCGCCTGAATCAATAACCACGCTTATAAAACGTGGTTTGAATTCGACCTATAAGGCCGTTCTCAGCAAAACCCATAGGGCCTTGCTGAAATAAGATTGAGTTGTTCCCATTTTTTT
>JAJSZP010000095.1 GCA_030262775.1 Deltaproteobacteria bacterium
AGTATACAATGGATATGATTCGGGAAGTTATGAACGTTGAAGCAGGCTCCCTTTATCTTGTAAAGGGAAACGAGCTTGAGTTTTCTGTTGCATTTAATATCAATCTTGAATCTATGAAAAACCTGAAAAATCTGCGGCTTAAAATGGGTCAGGGAATCGCCGGTTATGTTGCGGCACGGGGAGAATCTATCATTATAAATGATGTCCTGAAGTCACCTCACTTTGATCCTGAAATAGATGAGACTATCGGCTTTAAGACATTATCGGCATTGTGTGTGCCGATGATTTCTCAGGGAAAGGTTGTTGGAGTTCTTGAGGTGCTAAATAAAATAAATGGCAATTTTAGCTCCAACGATGAAGACCTCCTGAAGTCAATAGCATCATCGGTAAGTATTGCCATTGAAAATGCCCGTCTTTACAAAGAAACAGTTTCAATGGCTGAACATGAGCGCGGTATAAGGAGTGTGTTTCAAAAATTTGTGCCTAAGGAGATTGTAGACAAGATCCTCCTGGGTTCAGAAACAGAAAGGGAAATGCTTGAGGAGGTAAAGACTCTTACCCTGCTGAATATTGATATCAGGGGATTTTCAGTGCTTTCAAGAAAAATCGGCTCTCAGAAAACAGTTTCTCTGCTTAATTATTTTTTTTCTGTTATGGGAGGCATAGTGTTCAAACACCACGGTATTATTGACAAGTACCTGGGTGATGGGTTGCTGGCACTTTTTGGAGCGCCTGTTTCAAGCATAATGGACGCGGATAATGCTGTGCAGGCGGCGCTTGAAATGAAAAACTCGGTTGCGACTGTAAATGCGTATTATACCAGGGAATTTGGCGTTTCCGTGAGTATAGGCATTAGTATTCATACAGGTGAAGTGGTTATAGGCAACTTTGGCTTTGAAATGAAAATGGATTATACGGTTATCGGCGATTCTGTAAATGATGTATTTAAGCTTCAGGAGCTTACCAAATCCATTCCCAACAGTATTTTAATCAGTGAAAAAACCTGCCATTCCGCACAGTCACGCCTGGAACTGCGTGACATTGATACCATTCTCGGGGACTTTAAGATATATGAACTGCTGGGTTATAACAAGGATTAGCTGAGACATGAAATCCAGTGGAACAATATTGAGCTTTATTGTTCTGATAGTTGTCGCTGTAACTTTCTCGCCAGCCTGGGCAAGGCAGGTGCAGGTAACTGACCAGTTGGGGCGGCAGGTTATCCTGTCCGATGATCCGCAGCGTGTAGTTTCCCTGGCGCCGAGCATTACTGAAATTATTTTTGCTCTGGGACAGGAACACCGCCTGAAGGGGGCGACTCGTTTCAGCGACTTTCCTTCTGAGGCAATCAGTCTTCCTAAAGTCGGTTCTTACGTTCAACTTGATCTTGAAAAAATTGTAGCTTTAAAGCCGGATCTGTGTATTGCGATAAAAGATGGAAATCCAAGGCAAACAGTTGTGCGGCTGGAGTCTTTGGAGGTGCCTGTTTATGTGGTTGATCCAAGGAATCTGGAAGCAGTGACGGAAACGATTATTGAAATAGGTGATTTACTTAATGCCACAAAAAATGCAGAAGATCTGGTCAATAATATGCGTTTGCGTATTAACAGGGTAAAGTCAGCCGCAGAAAAAGTTTCTCATCGTCCCGGTGTTTTTTTTCAGATTGGCATTTCACCTATAGTTTCTGTTGGAACAAATACATTTATACATGAGCTAATAGTTCTGGCAGGAGGAAATAATCTTACTGAAGGTCTTATCCCATATCCCAGGTTTAGTCGGGAGCAGGTTCTGTCTCTTGCTCCTGAGGTCTTTATTATAACTTCCATGGCAAGGGGCGAGGTGTTTAAGCGTGTAAAGATTGAGTGGAGCAGATGGTCTGAAATGCCCGCCATAAAAAACCGGCGTATTTTTCTCGTGGATTCCAATCTTTTTGACCGTCCCACTCCCCGCCTGGTGGATGGTCTTGAAGTGCTTGGGCGGCTGATTCATCCTGAGCTGCTTGAGGAATAGCAGTGATTTCTGATAAACCATTTCTTTTGAAACGTCTTTTTGCAGTTTCTTTCCTGTTGATACTTATCCTTATTGCAACAATGCTTCTGGGAATTTCAATTGGTTCAACCGGAAACGAGTTAAAGACTATTTTTCAGTTGTTGTCAGGGGAAAGAGCTGTTGATCCAATGAGAGAAGCCATAATCCTGAAAATCCGGTTTCCCCGCGTGATTCTGGCTGCTCTGGTTGGGGCTACTCTTTCCCTTGGTGGACTTGTCTTCCAGGTTTTACTCCGCAATCCTCTTGCCGAGCCATACATTCTGGGAATTTCCGGGGGTTCGGCAGTGGGCGCGATAATCGGCATTCTGATGGGTTTGTCCCGTTTCCCCGGCGTTGGATTTACTGCATTTGCCGGAAGCGTTGCCACGCTCTTGCTTATTGTTCTGATGTCTTCGGGTCAATCAATTCTTAAAAAGGATTCACTCCTTTTATCAGGAGTGATGATAAATGCTTTTTGCTCGGCAATAATTATGTTTCTTATTTCCATGACTCAGGACGCAAGGCTTCACAATATTATTTTCTGGCTTATGGGCGATCTTTCCATGTCTGATATCAGACAGGTAGTAATACTTGCCGCAACACTTCTTCCCTGTTTTTTGCTTCTTTTCCTGCTTTCTCATTCTATGAATTTGCTTCTTATGGGGCAGGAAATGGCCCAGACAATGGGAGTAAATATAAAATTAGTGACAATGACTCTGCTCGTTGTTACTTCATTTATGGTGAGCGCTACTGTAAGCCATTGCGGCCTTCTGGGATTTGTCGGGCTGGTCATACCCCATGGTTTTCGTCTTGTCCTTGGCCCTGATAATCGTGTGCTTGTTCCGTCATGCGTGCTTGGCGGAGGGGCGTATATGATCTTATGTGATTTGCTGGCAAGAACTCTTCCTGAGCATGGAGAGATTCCTGTGGGTGTAATTACCGCCATGATAGGAGCGCCTATTTTTATTTTTCTGTTAAAAAGATCCAGACAATAAATATGGCAGTTGATATAAAAAACATAAGTTATTATTACGGGGACAACCCTGTTTTAAAGAATCTTTCCTTTAGTGTTCGCGAGGGTGATTTTTTTATCATAATCGGCCCCAATGGGTCAGGTAAAACCACTTTGATGAATGCGGTTTCGGGGATCCTGAATTGTCAAGATGGCAGGGTAGAGATTTTTGGTCGTTCCATACAAAATTACAACCGCAAGGATCTGGCAAAAATAATTGCCTTTGTCCCGCAGATGTTTCCGGATGATTTTCCTTTTAGTGTTACTGAGATGGTTCTTATGGGGCGTTCGCCCCATCTTGGAATATTTGGGCTGGAAAAGGAAGAGGATATTAAACTTGCAAAACAGGCTATGCATTTTACTGAAGTCAAGCATCTTGCGTATCGAAAGCTGAACCAGCTTAGCGGTGGAGAACGACAGCGGGTTTTTATAGCAAAAGCCATATGCCAGAAACCGCAGGTTATACTTCTGGATGAGCCTACTGCATCACTGGATCTTGCTCATCAGGTAAAAATAATGGATTTGATGGACAGGTTGAAGCAAGAAAAAGGAATTACCATTATTATGGTATCTCATGATTTGAATCTTGCTGCAATGTATGGAGACCGGCTGCTTTTGCTGAACAGGGGGCAGGCAGTCAGTCTTGGCCTGCCACAGGAAGTGCTTACCTTGCACAGGCTGGAGGCAACCTATGGATGCAGGTTGTTGGTTGATGAGAGTCCGCTGGGGAAATTTCCACGTATTACGCTGGTGCCTCAAAAACATGTGGTGGCAAGTGCCAGGGATCAGGGGTCAGGAAGGACTGAAAAAAAATGAACATCGAATGATGAAATCGCTTCGCTCCGCCGGTTTATAAATTGGCAGAATACCTTATTCAAAATTCGATGTTGGACGTTCATCTTTCAAAAACAACCCTGTATGGCATAAATGCAACCTGTGAACGTTTACAAAATAACTTAGCACTTATGGGACAGGATTCAGGGATTAGGACAGTACTGTGAAAGAGATAATATTAGTAATCGGAGGATGCAGGAGCGGTAAGAGCAGATATGCTTTAGAACTGGCGAAACAGGTTTCAGGAGACAGAAGAATTTTTGTTGCGACTTGTGTTCCAAAAGACAAAGAAATGGAAATGCGTGTTGCGCGCCACAAGGAAGAAAGAGGCAAAGGCTGGTCAACCATAGAGGTCCCAATCCGTCTGCCGGAAGCAATAATTAAATACAGCCGAAGAAGTGATTTAATACTTGTAGATTGCCTGACACTCTGGATCAGCAATCTTATCCTGGATAATAATGACCTGGATATATCTGAAGCAGCTCTGCGCCTGACCAGGTCACTTAAAGATGTACAGTGTCCGGTTGTCATGGTGTCAAATGAAGTTGGA
The DNA here is from genome assembly GCA_030262775.1 of Deltaproteobacteria bacterium. GTDB lineage: Bacteria > Desulfobacterota > Desulfobacteria > Desulfobacterales > ETH-SRB1 > B13-G4. Next base: position 4,425 of record JAJSZP010000095.1, read on the forward strand.
ACGGGCATAGTCCCGGAAAACAGGCTTGCCAGACTATTCAGGGATGCAGCGGGAATTATTAACCAGAATGTCGCGGCATGTTCTGACAGGGTAATCTGGATGGTGGCCGGTATTGCCGTATCTATAAAAAAAATGTATAAAAGGTAACGGTTCACGGTTTTATGTTTTGATCAACCGGTAACTGTAAACTGCTAACCGTGAACCGTTACTATGAAAGTAATTTATGAAAAAGCTGATTTCTGCAATACAATTTTTAACTATACTGCCTGCTGGCAAGCCAAAAATATTTGACGCCAAAGGAATGATTCCATTTTTCCCTGTGGTGGGTATTATTCTGGGACTGATGGTTGCAATCTTTGACAGTATGGCTTTAATGCTGTGGTCAGAGCAGGTTGTTGCGGTTCTGGATGTTATCTTTCTTGTTGTTTTAACCGGTTCATTTCACATAGATGGTTTGGGTGATACTGCAGACGGCCTCTTTGGGCACAGACCCAAAGAAGAGGCCCTTGCCATCATGAAAGACAGCAGAATCGGAGTAATGGGGCTTGTTGCAATTGTCTGCGGATTGTCCATTAAATGTTGCGGCATTATGGGGCTTGATGCTCACCGAAGTCTTTTGCTTTTCATCATACCGGCCTATGCAAGGGCAGGGATGATTTTTGGAATAAAGTTTCTTAAATACGGAAGGCCTGAAAGCGGCACAGGCCATGCTTTTTTTGGCAAAACGCTGAAGCTTTCCGCTTTTTTGGGATTACTTATTCCCTTATCCATTTCGATTTTTCTTGGATGGACAGGGTTGTGGCTCAACCTTGTTTTTGTCATTATAACTGCATTTATTTTGCTTTATTACAACAGACGTATTGGATGTATTACAGGTGATATGATGGGAGCTATGGCCGAGGTTTTAGAATCAGCCTTATTTTTACTGGTTTCAATTTAGGTTAAATGGGGGGGGCTTGTGGGGTGATAATAGGTCACGGCGGAAATATTTATAAACTGGCGGCAAGGCTTGGATGTGCTCCTGATGAAATTATTGACATGAGCAGCAATATAAACCCCTTAGACACTATGCCCGGCCTTGTTGCTTTTCTTAAGGATAACATCCAGGCCATAGGAAGATTGCCTGAAGCAGACTCCGGAACTTCGGTAAATGCTTTTGCCGTCAGATACGATCTTGATCCAGGTTTTGTCCTTGCGGGTAACGGGACGACGCAGTTTATTTATTCAATACCTCAGGCTCTAAATACAAAAAAAGTTCTTATTTTTGGTCCTACTTATGCTGACTATGCTGATGCCTGCAAAATGCAAAATGTCGATCACTCTTATTTAATTGCAGAAGAATCAAAGTCATTTGTGCCCGATATCAATCAGATTGAGGATAACATTTCAGAATGTGATACGGTTTTTATCTGCAATCCAAACAACCCTACTGGAGCTTTGATACTGGCTTCTGAGCTTGAATTGCTTTGCAGGTCACGTCCTGATATATATTTTGTAATAGATGAGTCATATATGCCGTTTGTTAAATCAGGCGAGAAAAAGAGTATGATGAGCCTGGGGCTTCCGAACGTTATCATATTGAATTCAATGTCAAAAATTTTCAAAATTCCAGGCTTGAGGATTGGATTTTTAATTTCATCAAAACAAATAATAAAAAAAATTGCGCCTTTTATGATGCCCTGGAGCGTTAACGGCATTGCTCAGGCTGCCGTGCTTTATCTTATGGAAAAAAGAGACGAAGTCGACCACTTTATAAAGAAAACAAGAGATTTTATTGAAATTGAAAGAAAAGTATTTATTGAAAGATTTAAAAATATTTTATCAATAAAGCTTTTCCAGGGCACAACGACTTTTATTCTTGCTCGTTTGTCTGGAAATTATAAAGCTGAAGATATTTGCTCATATATGTCGCAGCACAAGATCCTCATTAGAGACTGTTCAAATTTCAATGGTCTTTCTGATCGTTTTGTCAGGATTTCATTAAAGACAAGAAATATTAACATGATGGCGGCAGATAGAATTTTAAGTTTTCTTTCTTAATTCCTGATGAGAATTTTTCCTATATTATATTTATATATTATTCCTGCTGCTTGTGTTTTTGATCTTATTTTTGGCGATCCTGAGTCCATGCCGCATCCAGTAAGATGGATGGGGAGATCAATAAATGCTCTTGAGCCGCACTTCAGAAAATATAATGTAAGCTTTAAAACATCTGGAGCTATTCTGTCGATTTTTCTAATTTTAATGACATGGTGCTTGACTTTAATATTAGTATTATCTGCTCAGATTATACATCCAATTTTGAAAACATTTATTGAAATCATTCTTATTTATTATTGTATTTCAATTCGCTCCCTTGATGAATCTGCAATGAAAGTTTACGGTTTTTTAAAGCACGGCAGGCTCAGTGATGCAAAAAAAGAGCTTTCATTTATTGTTGGAAGGGATGTTGAAAAATTTTCGGAACAAGATGTTGCCATGGCAACGGTTGAGACTGTTGCTGAAAACCTTGTGGACGGAGTAATATCCCCGCTTTTTTTTTGCGGCAATTGGCGGAGCGCCCCTTGCAATGGCCTATAAGATGGTCAATACTTTAGATTCCATGATTGGATATAAGAACGAAAAGTATGAGCAGTTTGGGAAAGCAGCCGCAAGAATAGACGACTTTGCTAATTTTATTCCTGCACGGCTGTCAATACCTGTAATAACATTAGCAGTACAGATACTTTCAGGCAAAGGCCGCCGCGCATTTAAAACAGCAATAAAAGAGGGCTCAAACCATAGCAGTCCGAATGCAGGATATCCTGAAGCAGCCTTTGCAGGAGGACTTGGCATTAAGCTTGGCGGGCCGAATTACTACGATGAGCAGCTTGTCTCCAAGCCTTATATTGGTGGAAAACTGGAGGATGCAGAGATGGGACATATCAAAAAAGCCTGCGATATTATGATGCTGTCATCGCTTTTATATGTTTTTATTTTGATTGGAATTGTGGTTATTTAGAGATAATTGTAAAAGTTCACCACAAAACGACACGGAGTTTCACTTAAAATTATAATGGGTAACGAACGGGAAATATACAAATAATTGGGCAGATCTCTTGATAGAAAACAAGGCAATCAACCGTGAACTGTAAACTGTAAACTGTAAATTGTTACTTATTATGTATCCATTTCTTTCAAAATCATACAAGCACGCATATCCATTTAAGATAGGCACCACATCATATATATATCCTGATTATATTATTCCCAATGTAAAAATGCTGGCTCCCTATATAGATGAAATTGAGCTTTTATTATTTGAAAGCAATATTAACGGATTGCCGACAATACAGCAAATAAAGAAACTGACATTACTGGCAGAACAGTTTGACCTGACATATAATATTCATCTGCCAATTGACATATCTATAAACGATAGCAATGCTTCTGCCAGGAGAATCGCTGTAGATATATTAAAAAGGATAATCGGTCTTACCTCTTATTTGTTTCCCTCCACCTATACTCTGCACATTTCATACGATGAGGAGTCGAGAGACATGGAAAGTGTGAAAAGGTGGCAGGGTATTGTCAGGAAAAGTATTGAAGAACTACTTGTCCAGGGAATACAAAGCCAGTCGATTTCAATTGAAACTTTGACATATCCTTTTGAGTGGGTTGAAGAAATAATAAAAGCCTTTAAACTTTCAGTCTGTATTGATATCGGCCACCTTTTGGTCAATGGATTTGATGTTAAAAAAGTGTTCGATAAGCATTCAAGCAATACTTCAATAATACATCTGCATGGTGTTGAAAATAAAAAAGATCATGTTTCACTAAACAAGCTGTCATCAGAGCAGATGGATCAAATTATTGGGATATTAAAAAGATATTATGGCGTTGTGTCTTTGGAGGTTTTTTCCTTTGATAATTTAAATACTTCTTTAACATTTCTGAAAAAATATTGGGAATAATATTAAACCTGAGTTTTTCAGATTCATTAATTCAAACAGATCCCAAAGATTTCGAGCTGTGCGGTTAGATAGTTCCTGAGTTATTATTGTACATTACCATCGAATCAATATACAGTACTCAATGGGCTTTATGATTTTTAAGCGCCAGACAAACAGCTTGCGGACTACCCCGCGGAAGTGTTTGGCAAACTACCAGCCAAAAATTTTGAAAAAACGCTTAACCATATGAGATTATGCCATCTGTGAACATTTTGTCCCTATAGCCGCCGCATAACCTTTGTCATTTTTTAACGGATCTTCCCTTGGGAAACAGCTCTGAATTTGACGTAACAAATTGAATATATTAAGAAAATAACAAAAAATACCCAGAAATACGTAGCCACTAAAAAATGCTTTTTTTATTTGCTCTCAAGATCAACACATGAGATAAATAGTGATCAATTGTGGAGGCTTACAGATGTAGCCACCATGCTTTTTTAACTATTTGAAACTATTGTAATTTTTGTAATCCCTTGGGGGAAGATCTGTTTTAATTGGTCAAAGTACGCCAAATGACTAGATGTTGGTTGAGTTCGACAAACGCGGAATATTTGAGTTTTACGAGGGCTTTTGACAGGGCCATTTTCGAGACGAAATGACAATTAAGTTCCTAAAAAACATTAACCAAGGAGTAATATTATGCGATCATTAGTCATTTTTTTGATAATTGTGGCAATATGGCTTTTGTTGCAGGCTTATATTTTTCCCAAAATGGGCATTTCAACCTGACTGCGAAAATCTTGTCAGGTGACAAGCAACAAGGACAATAAGGAACGGCTTGAAACAAAAGAAAAAAATTAGTTAGAGGTATTATTTTCCAAAAACTCAGCATAAATCATTACCGGATGTTTGACAACAATTGGATCTCCTGATTTTGAAAGCATGTCGGCAATCTGCATCATACAGGCAGGGCACCCTGTGGCTACTACAGAACAACCTGTCGATTTAATATTATCAAGTTTACGCTTTCCAATTTTAGCCGAAAGATTATAATAGTGCAAATTAAAGCTTCCCCCTAATCCACAACACCAGTTGGATTCGGGCATTTCTCTAAGAAGGTACTTTGAATTCGCTTTAATGAGTGCTCTTGGTTCGGTTGATACTCCC
>JAJSZP010000096.1 GCA_030262775.1 Deltaproteobacteria bacterium
AGTAGTAATTGTGAAAAGTCTTTGTTTTTCATGGCTTCCTCCTTTTCGGAATATATCAAAAAGATAGGAATCATTGATTAATTTTCAACATTTAAAGGGAACATAGCCTTCCTAATTGAGTAAACAGCATCAGGGTGGGATTTTAGTGGTTTTTATAGAGATAAAATGATTTCATAATTTTTTTCACATAATTTTCTGTTTCTTTTATAGGAGGGATTGCTTTGTAGCGCGCAACTCTATTGGGACCGGCATTATAAGCAGCCAGAACAAGAGGCAGCTTACCTTTAAAACGGGTCATTAATTGTTTTAAATAAAGTGTGCCTCCCAGAATATTTTCCCGTGGATTAAATGGATTGGTAATTTTAAGAGCATCAAAATTTTGGGGCATTATCTGCATAAGTCCCATTGCTCCTGCTTTTGAAACAGCCTTAGGATTAAAATTTGACTCAACTTTTATGAGAGCTTTCAGCAGAGGGAAAGAAACGCCGTATTTTATTGATGCTTCAGATATGAAATGGTCATACTTGCTTGTTGAATATTTGTTTGAGACCTTTGAAGGGTTTTCACTTAGATAGAATTTATAATTTGATGATGTTGGCATATTGGTAAAATGAAGTACTCCATTGCTGTCAATATACGTGTATATGTCAGCATGGCCGCATAATATACCTGTAAATATAAAAAGTATTGTGCAAAATATTGTTATAAAGAAATATTTAATGCAACTGATGAACATTTCAAATAATTACCACTTTCTGTACTGTTCTGACGATATCTTCAGGATCATCCATGAGTTGCAGGATATCAAGATCATTATTAGATATATTATGATGTCCAAGTAAGTTGGATTTTATCCATTCTAACAGTCCTGACCAGTAATCAGATCCCACCATTATAACAGGGAAGGGTTTAATGCGGTGTGTTTGAATGAGTGTAACAGCTTCAAAAAGTTCGTCCAGGGTGCCGAAACCGCCTGGCATAATAATATATGCGGCAGCGTATTTTACAAACATAACCTTGCGGATGAAGAAATATTTGAATTCCAGCTTAACGTTTGAATATTGATTTGGTTTTTGCTCAAACGGAAGGACAATGTTCATTCCAACTGAGGTGCCTCCTGCTTTTATGGCCCCTTTGTTCCCTGCTTCCATGACGCCTCCTCCTCCGCCAGTTATTACAGCAAAATTGTTTTTGACAAAAAGAGCCGCTATTTCTTCAGTTTTCTTATATGTTGGATCATCTTCTTTAATCCTGGCTGAACCGAAAATAGTCACTGCAGGGCCAATATCGTGAAGCATCTCAATGCCTTCAACGAATTCTCCCATAATTTTAAACAGACGCCATGCTTCGCCTACTTTAAAGTCGTCAATTATAAATTGTTTTTCCATTAATATCACGATGTTTTTTAACTTTGGTAGCCGTGAACCGTTACAATTTATTCTTATCAGCATACAGCCGATACCTATACTCCTCACGCTTTACCTTTAAATCCAATCGTAACTTCACCTCTGTCCACAATAATCGGAACTTTGCGCCTTCCATCGGAATATTTCAACATAGCATCAAGCTTGCCGGTATCAGAGAGCACATCAATATATTCCACATCCCTTCCATTTTTTAAATAGGCCTCACGAGCCGCTGTAGTAAAAGGTCAGGTATTCTTTCCAAAAATCAATACTTTTTTTTCCATGACTAATTCTCCCTTGAAAAATAAGTGTTATCTCAAAAAATTAAACTTTTTATTTTGTGCATTTTAATAATCGCATGCTGTACATTCCATAAGAAGGTTTTTAAGCTTTTTATGAAGAACCGAGTATGAATAGCAAGTTTTGGCTACTTCATAGTTGTGATCAACCATTTTTTTTCGAAGCTTTTTGTCCTCAAGAACTTTTTTAACCTGTATTATTGCCTTATCTGTTATATATCCATTAATTTCAATTGTAGAAAACCCCTTTGGCTTAATATCCATTGTGTAAATCGAATAAGAATTAACCACTATTGGTTTTCGGAAATATATTGTTTCAATAAAAGCATTGCCAAAGCCCTCAAAATCTGAAGGATAGGTAACAAGATCAGCATAAGGGTAAATATCATTCAGGGTATATATTTTCTTTCCTGATTTTGTGAACCCTCTTTTTTCATTAATTATGTCTGAAACAAAAATAGTATCAACGCCCATCAGACAAGCATATTCTTTTACTCTGCATTCGTAATCATAACCTTCATCACCTGAAGCATGTGAAATAACCAGTTTGGCTTTCTTCCCCAATCTGTTGATAAGTTCTATTGCGAGCTCAATTTTTTTGCGCTTAACAACTCTGGTGGGCTGGAGAATAAATAACTGGTCGTCCTCGACTCCAAGAGCATTTCTCACGTCAGATGCATAATCATCAATTGGTTCGGGCGGATTATCAAAGTCCATGACATTAGGGATGATGGTTGGAGAAATACCAGTTCTAAGACTTAACTGGTTATTAGCAGAAGAGTTGATTACCACATGCCTAATTTGCGGCAGATGAGGAGGAAAGGCCATATTAAGGTATTCCCATACAGCATTTCTCATAAAAGCCTGTCGTTCCCAGAAGAAATCGTGATGATGGGCAATTGTTGCGATGCCTGTTTCAGATATTAACTCTGCAATGGCTATGCCAAGAGGAATATTAAGTGGTATTGTCAGAGAATTTTCAGTTACCAGAAGATCAACTTTGAACTGCCGGATAAATTTGTAAAGATGATTTTTTAATTTCAGTCTGAATTCATGGATTTTCTGTGATATACAGTCGCCTCGTTTTAGCGTTCCAAAGCAGTGTTGATGGATTTCCCGTATGTCGGGATGCTTAAAGTGGGCTTCAGGAACCATGTATGAACGTTCCGGTGTACGATCGCACTCACCGGCAAAATAAAAACAAGTCAATCCTTCTTTTTCAAAAAAATTAGCCCATTTTGATGCTTCAAGGGAAACGCCGTCTGTTCCGGCAAGGCGGGTTGCAATAAATCCAACATTTTTCGGTTTGCGAATAAATAAATTGCAAAAATTTTCTTCAAGTTTAGTTTCATCATTTTCTATATTCATGTTAACTATATCTCCTGATATCGAAAACAATCTACAGTATGATCATTTACCATTCCTGTTGCCTGCATAAAAGCATAACATATTACCGGACCAACAAATTTAAACCCCCCTTTTTTTAAATCAACGCTCATAGCTATTGATGCTTTTGTTTTTGAAGGAATTTCGTTTTGATTTTTCCATGCATTTTTTATTGGTTTGCCTCCAGTGAACTGCCAGATATATGCATCAAAACTTCCGAATTTTTTTTGAATGTTAAGGAATGCTCTGGCATTTTGGATAACAGCTTTTATCTTAAGTTTATTTCGGATAATTCCTTTGTTGGATAACAGCTTTTCTATTATAGCTGAATCGAATTTTGCAATAATTTCCGGGTCAAAATTATTAAAAGCTTTTCTGTAGTTGTGGCGTTTTTTTAAAATGGTTAGCCAGCTTAAACCTGCCTGCGCTCCTTCCAGTATAAGTAACTCGAACAACTTTCTATCATCATGCAAAGGAATTCCCCATTCATTATCATGATACTTTATATAAAGGGGATCACTCCCTGCCCACTTGCATCTTGTCTTCATAATTACCAGAATCCGTCAATGCCCCTTAATCCGTTCATATAAAAGACGTCCGCTTGCTTCAAATATAGAATAATTTGTTAGTAAAATTGGTATGTTATAGGAACTTGCAAGCTCTATAAGGTTTTCATTTGGTTTTTTTTCTTACAAAAACAACTGCAACAATTCTGGCAACTTTAGCTGTCTGTATAACCTGTCCTGTGGTTATGCCAGTAAGCAAAACCGAGCCTTCCGCCAGTGAGGACAAAATATCATCCATCAGGTCTGAACCTCCGGTTTATCCCTATCCAAGCAGATATTTTTTAAACCATTCTATTTGCTTTTGTGAAGTGATCTCAAACTTTTTTCCTTCATACACCTCATAATGAGTAGCGTCTTCAACGCAATAGAATGATTTCGGATGATTGGCTTTTTCGAATAAATATTCTGATTCTTTAAGGGGATTCACAGCATCTTTTTCTGCTGCAACAATAAATATCGGTATCCTGACCGCAGAGATGAAATTTTCTGGCGCATACTCTATGGTTTGTTGAAGGGTAATAATTGGAATTTTTACTCCTAATTTCGGAAACTTATCAATTGCGGTTTTGAAGAAATCTTTTGACTGTTGATCAGTCAGTATTCGATCTACTGATAAATTCATGGGTTTATTTTTTGTAACTGCCCTTTGCCATGCTTTAGTAAGCATTGTTTGGAGTTTCTTTTTCTCCTCATCGCTTTGACCACCGGTAATTACACGTTTACCATTGCCAAAAGTTAATTGAACGACCAAACATTTAGCTCTATTATCCATAGCCGCTGTTACGATCGCATTGGCGCCTCCAAACGACGTACCCCAAAGGCCAATCCTTTCAGGATCTATTTCTGGAACCGTCTCTGAATAGGTAATCGCATTTCTGATATCTACTATTTGTTCATGAGGGATAAGACGACCTCTTTGCCCTTCGCTATCCCCAAATCCACGATAGTCAAAAACAATAGCAATAAAACCATTTTTTGCAAAGAATTCAGCATATGCTGGAAGAAGAAGTTCTTTAATCCCGGCAAACCCATGACATAGAATTATTGCTGGCAATTTATCTCCTTCAGAGTAATTATTTGGGATATATAAATCTCCTGCGATTTTAAAGCCTTCTGAATAAAAATATATTTCTTTTTTCATCAGCGCTTCTCATGAGCCCACCAAGCTTGCTCATATCGTCCTGCCAACCAGCTTTTCCGAACAAAGCAGATTGCGATAATTTTTTGTCAGCGGCTTTATAAAAATTTTCTTTGGGCTAGTAGTATAATTTTTATCCTTTCGAACAAGCCCATGGCCGGTTGTCATGCCCAGATATTGCCAATTGGCTGCCTTGTAACAGATGCCTTGATAAAGGGCAGGATCTACAAAAGTCTCCATTAATGCTGGATAATAGCCCCAACTCTCTTGCCATTGCAATCGTATTTGCCTGCTGATTCGTCCTAATACATGGCTGGCAAGATTCTTGACTCTCACCCACGGGAAGATTAAAAATCGTGAATTATTAATAACCCAGGCCAGATTGTTCAAACGCTGCTTTTCAGTCCAGCCAATCCAACGGTCTCTTATCCCCATGGATTTTGCTGCACCGGAAAACAAAACACAACCTAATCGACCTCGCTCGCTTTTAATAAAATATCGTAGCGTATATCCAAAGGGTTTTTTGTATCCCAGGTAATGATACCGTGATACATATTCCTTCCATAATGCTACAATATCTTTATCTTTTGCAATCTCCAGCTTTATCGGATATAGCTCTTTGAGTTTGCAAGCTATTTCGGGCTGAGGCTCTGTTTTTTCTGTTATAGAAATTCTTTTTTTAATTGTAGGTTTGGGTATTGTCCGCTTTTCAGGGAGTTGTAAAATACCTTGTGTCTCCAGCTTCTCCAATAACTTAAGACCTGCATCTACCTTGTTTGTTCCTGATGCTCTATACCATTGCAGGTTCTCCGCTATTGTCTGCGCCAACTCTTGTCGGCTTAACCGCCGGCAAAGCCTAACGGTTTCCTTTATTTCCTCAATCTCCCGTGCTGTGATTTCGCGACCGCATTGGGTAATATTGGCAACCTTTTTTTCAAGCATAGCCAGTCGCTCCTTGTCTGGTGAGGTTGTACTATCTCAAGCCTTTTGCAGAAACAAGGCCGATCGGTAGAGCACTACAACGTGGTTTCATGCGTTTTTGCAAGAGGCTCAACTTAATATAAAATGGCCGTTACATAATATTATTTAGGCATACAATGCCCCAAAAAAGCGAAATGGCCGAAAATAATTTTCAGCCCTAACGTATTGGAATCATTGTGGTAGGCGCGGACAGATTTGAACTGTCGACTTCTACCGTGTCAAGGTAGCGCTCTCCCCCTGAGCTACGCGCCTGAGATTTTAAATGCCGATAACACCATTTTTTTTTACTGTCAAGGGAAATGACAGGGCTACGTCAAAGTTTGAGGTCTATATTTACCACGGTATGTTTTTATAACTATCTGATAGATAAAGAAATATTAGCAATGGATATTTCTATGCAAATGCTTTATTCTTAATCCTCACAGCATCTATCTTTATGCCTGACCGTAATGTAAGAGAATCAAGCGGCCAGTGGCTTCTATCTGGGATGATACGCAACCGGCGGCTTCGTTTAACCACGTTTTACCCATCAAGCCTTTTCCATTAAAAGACTTGATACTTTATATTTTTTTGTTATGCTGTACAGGCAGGTCAAGCTTTTACACTCAACTGAAAAAATAAAACTCTATTCATCAGGCAATCAGGAACTACTTGTAATGTCAATAAAAACACAAAGCGCTGATGACTGTCTCATTGGTGTCATCTCGGACACACACGGCCTCTTGAGACCCGAGGTAATCAAAATTTTCGAAAATACTGACTTGATTATTCATGCGGGTGACATCGGTAAGCATGAGGTGCTTGAAACTTTGCGAGCGGTTAGTCCGGTCTATGCTGTGCGAGGAAACATGGACGTGGGCGGATGGGCGCGCAATCTCCCTGAAACACAGGTTGTCGAGATCGAAAAATTCTTTATCTACGTGCTTCATAATACAGATGAGCTGGACATAGATCCTGCTGCAGCAGGCTTTAACGCTGTTATATATGGTCATACTCACTTGGCATCTATAGAAAGGAAAAGCAACGTGCTTTTTTTGAACCCCGGCACGGCTGGGCCGTTTAGAGCACCAATCACAGTTGCTTTGCTTCATCTACGTGGAAATTTTTTGGACGCGGAATTGGTCGAGCTTAATCTATAACTGGTGTCTTAAGAATTTGAATCCGGTTTAGCTTTTAAACTCAATCACTACAGACTTGAAGTCGGGTTCACTCTAAAGAGATGTTTTCAGCATAATCCTTTTTATGTGCATTAACATGATTATTGATATACTCTTCGATCATCTCATCTGTTACATTGCCACTTGTTACGCTGAAATATCCTCTCTCCCCAGAAATGCCGGCCCCAATATCACTTGCGGAGTTCTGGAAACTTCTGCTGTACCTTCCTGGAACTTCTTCCTTTCATAGCCTTCACAAAATCGCTTTCATGCGTATGAGGCGAAATTGACACAAAAATATGTACATGAGCGGATGAAACTATACCACTTACAACACTGATACAAAACTTTTTACCAACCCGGGTAATTATGCCCCGCACACGTCGTTGTAGTGCTCAGCGAAGAACCTTGTAGCGATACTTCGTAACCCATGCAATGTGAAATCTATGATGATATTTGCTATGAGCTTCCTTACTGTAGTTTTCATACAGCCGTCATATGACGGTCTCGGCTGGAAGTCGAGGGTTTTATACCAATTATGGGACTATAAAAAGGTAAGGAGCCATCAATTCTCATTTTTCTGAGAAAGCTTGAAGTGTATCATAAAAATACCAGATTAATAACAATTTGTATTTATTAAATATTATTGATAAATTCCATTTTTTCACTGTTTTTTTAATGCATGCAAAAACCTAACCGGACATTACTGAAAACTTTTAGGAGAATATGATATCAAAAGCTTTTTTTAAGGTGTGTTTCAGATTGAAAAGTTACAACACATCCTGTATGCAAAAAAACCATTTTGCCTTTTGCATATAATACACGCATTCGCTGTAGACAAGAACAAATCTTTAGCGATAAATCCTTGACGCAACCCCTTTGATTTGATAGCTAAAATTAATTATGCTGGCAAATTCTTTAAAATACGAGCGCAAGCGTGAAGAGATGGTGAAAAAACAGATTGAAGCACGAGGAATAACGGATAGTTACGTCCTTGATGCCATGCGCAGGGTTCCAAGGCATCTTTTTGTAAGTGAAGCCCTAATGGATCAGGCTTATGGTGATTTCCCCCTGCCCATAGGCGAACAGCAAACCATTTCACAACCATATATTGTTGCTGAAATGACACAGGCGCTGCAACTAAACAAAGATGACAGGGTGCTTGAAATCGGAACAGGGTCAGGGTATCAGGCGGCAATTCTATCTGAAATTGTATTCCGTGTATACACAATAGAAAGAATTCATCACCTTTTTGTTAAAACGCGCAGGCTTTTTGATAAACTTCGCTATCACAATATTGTCACCAGATATTCCGACGGCACCTCGGGATGGATTGATGAAAATCCTTTTAACGCCATTATCGTTACAGCGGGAGCTCCTGAAATCCCCAAAGTATTGATTGACCAGCTATCCGTGGGTGGACGCATGGTTTTACCAGTAGGAGATCAATATTCCCAGGATTTAATCAGGCTTTACAAGAATGAAGAAGGTATTCACAAAACAAGCCTGGGCGGGTGCAGGTTTGTCAAGCTTGTTGGTGAATATGGATGGAGAGATCAATAAATGCTTCGCCGCCTTTATTCCTGGGTTCTTCATTGGGCTGAAACCCCCTATGGATCATGGGCATTATTTCTGCTCGCGCTTAGCGAATCTTCCTTCTTTCCTGTACCCCCTGATGTGTTGTTAATAGCATTAGCTGTATCTATTCCAAAAAAGTCATTTAAATATGCTCTAATTTGTACTGCAGGATCCTTGATAGGAGGATGTTTAGGCTATTTAATCGGATGGCAGTTTATGATTACTGTGGGCGAAAAGATCATCCAATTTTACGGCCTGACCCACAAAATGCAATATATCAGGGATATGTACATGCAATACGATGCATGGGCTATAGGTATCGCAGGATTTACACCAATTCCCTATAAAGTATTCACAATATCCGCCGGGGCATTTGATATAAATTTCACGGTGTTCTTGGTTGCATCGGCGGTTTCAAGAGCAGCACGTTTTTTTCTGGTAGGATGGCTTATCTATATTTTTGGCCCCAAGATTAAAACTCTTATAGACAAGTATTTCAATATACTTGCCATTACATTTGTGGTCTTACTTGCAGCCGGTTTCGCAATAATAAAGATTTTCTTTTAACTCGTTAATAATATATCCATCAATAAGCCTCAACGATTGATGCGTTTAATGGGTATTGAATCAGTGGCCCTTCAAACCGAATACAAGCATAACAACCTGAGCTATTCAATACCGCTCAAGGACCACAATATACCGGCAATGCCTTTACTGGTGCATTGAAAGAAAAGGTATCAAGATCAGCATGGATGGGTATGGATAATATCTTCATAGAACGTTTATGGCGATCAGTGAAGTACGAAAAGATATTTTTCGAAGAGTTTGAAAAAGAAACGCACCTTAAATTTAGGAGAAAATTGGGGGTCTCTTTCATAATGCAAAGCTGTCTTGAATTATTATATTAGAATTTGGATAACCGCGCCCTATGGGCGGGGGTAAAAATAGCTTTGCGTAGAGATCTGCCCAGATGTATTTCCTAATTGAGTTGTTCCCGCAATTCAAAA
>JAJSZP010000097.1 GCA_030262775.1 Deltaproteobacteria bacterium
TTCCACTGTAACTTTTTTTCATGGTCCCCCTTATTTTTTTCATTTTGCAGATGTTGTATCACTTGGTATGTAACTTAACAACTGGTTCGAATTATGGGGTCCATTATAGATGTTCCGTCCCAAATTTCTGCTGCCAGCCACAGTTCGATGAGTCTTTGTATCTGTGGATCATGAATATATTGCTTGAATTTGGTAAGAAGGAGATTGTGATCCACGCTGTCAAAAAAGGCATCAATATCCGCATCAACTACCCATCGGTATCCTTTGTCATAATAGTCTTTTATTTTATAAACAGCCTGCCTAACCGAACGCCCTTTACGGTAGGCAAAACTGCACTCTTCAAATTCCTTTTCCAGCACAGGCCCAATTATCTGCAAAACAGCGGTCTCGACGACTCTGTCTCTGACAACGGGAATGCACAGGGCCCTTGGCTCTCCGTTTTTCTTTTCAACCAGGATCTTCATGAGGGGAAGGGGAAAGTAGATTTGTCTTTCCAGTTCATCCTGCAATTTTGCAAGATTCAGATCAAGGTTTGCTTCAAAGCGCTCAATGGTCACGCCATCCACACCGGCACAGCCATGGTTTTCCTTGACGTGTTGGAAGGCGGAAGAGAGTAAAGAATGATTAATATCAATTTTTTTCATATTTAAAATGGATTGTGATCAAATATCACCACATCGCCGGTTACAGGCGACCGGTATGTCAGTTTTGTTGCCTTGCCGTGAAGGGCGTGAGCGACTGATAGATAGAGCCAAACAGGAGCTTTGCCTGTGAGGATTATTTCGTTTCCTTCGCCAGCCTGGTTGAGAACTTTTTCGATGTATGTTGGCAGGGCTGAGAGTTTGGCTGAATCTGTATAAAACGTATCAAGATCAATTATTATCAAAGTCCAAAGCCTCCTGTGTGCGAAGAAGCAAGTATGACATCGTAACTGAGAATTTGCCATGGGCTCTTGGTCTGCACATATTGGGCCTTTATTTTGCGATTAAAGGTTGCCGCTGCTGCCACAACGCTGGTTACTTTTGGGCCGCCTGTAAAATCAATCATAATATCTTTTTCAAGTCGATTGTCTTTTAAATGCTTTTGAATCAATATCCACATAGCCTTGGACAGATCATCAAAACTTTCAAAATTCAATCCCTGTTTTGAATCGGCCTTTTCAGAAGGCGCCGGAATCAGTGTAAGTTGGTCTTGATCAAACAAAAAATAAGAAATTCCTTTAAGTTGTTTATACTGCTTACAGATATTTAATAACCAGTGTACTTGAATAACAGATTCCCTTGAACAAACAAAAGATACGGTTTCTAATCTTTCTGAATGGTACTTAAGGCTTCTTAGAGGCATTTCCCAGCGCCATCCTGGTGGATTAGCCTCTTTAAACGCAACCATTGCAGTGATGTCTTTATCCAGATCATCTGAAAGAATCAATCCTTCCGGTATTCCGTCCGTATATTTATTGTTTCTGATATCAATACCTGAAAGAAAAAGTATCAGGTATTTTCTCGGTTTTGGCGGTCTGTTTGTGAGGTATCTGGTGCGAGGCCTGAAAAATGTAGGCTTCCAATAGTAAAGAATCCATACCATCACACTAAAAAAGATAATGTAGCTAATTTGCAATTTCGAGATAGTTCCTGTTTTTCCCCCAGCCCAAATGTCGAAAGTCTCCCAGATAACGTTAGAGGCCAAATTCGCACTTAACACAGTAGCCGCAGCAGCAAGCCACGGTAAAAATTCCTTAAACCCTGACCAAATTGGTTCTGTTTTTTTGTACATAATATCGTATTCCCTTTAACTGTAAATAGTTACAATACACGCTGCGAAGCTTTTGTTTTCCACAAAATAAATCTCCGGCAATTTTTTTGCTTTGACAACCTCAGGTTGCTACCTCTTCATCAAACTCCCAAGTTCCTCCACACTTATTCCTGCATCTTTCAATATTCTGTTTAAGGTTCCCTTTTTAAGCAAATCATGAAGAGGGACTGTCAATTTTATTGTTTTTTTAATGGTTTTATACTTTAGTCGGACATGAGAGCCTTTTTGTCTTTCAACGAAAAATCCGTATTTTCTCAAGGCCATGATCAGATTTTTTCCTGAAATAACAGGAAGATTTTTCATACAACCACCTCTGCTGTTTGTACTCCCTGATATTCAAAAAATGCATCTTCATCCGGCTCAAGGTAGAGTTCAATAGCTTCCTTGATATTTTTCGCAGCCTCATCAAAAGTATCTCCTTCGGAAATACAGCCGGGAAGTGACGGCACATAAACAGTATATCCGCCTTCTTCCGCTGGCTCTAAAACTATTTTGATTTTCATTTTTTTTATTCCTCCCATACAAAAATTCAACTTATCTTATGAAGTCGGCAATGTTTAAGATTCTTCAAGAATTGCCTTGATTGTTTCAATTCTCTTCATCTGTTTAAGAACCGCTTTTGTCTTTTTTCCTTTTTTTTCCCCCCATTTCCCATATCTTTCCCAGTATTTCTTAAGAGCCAAAGCAATTGCCCTTTTGTTCTCCTCAGAAAACTCATCAATTTTGTTGTATATTTCAACTATTCGGTTCTCTAAAATTGATGAGTCGTCAAGCTCTGCCAGAATTCTTTGCTCGGGTGTCATGGCTTTAAGCTCCGCTGCTCTTTGTTCTTTTGCTTTTCTTATTTCTTCCTCTTGCCGCTTTTCCTTTAGCTGCCGGTTTCGCTCCTGCTCCTTTTGCAGAATCAATTCTTCCTGTTTTCTTTTTTCTTCAATCAATGCCTGTTTTAGGTTTTCTTTCAGCCACGTGGCTTCCTGACCCTGACTTACTTCTGGCGTGGGTTCTTTTGGCGGCTCAGTTGCAACATCATCAGGCCAGCACGGACGTCCGCCTTCCGTTGCGCTTCCGCCAAAAACACCTTTGGCATCAATAGGTTCTTTCGGATAATTCCTGAAATGAGGATACCCAATTTTACCATCATCATTCTCTTTATTAAGTCGCAGAACTTCTATAAGGGCGTCCGGCAACTCTGTTTTGTCTTTTTTTAAGGAATACCATGTTGTATCAGCAGCAGCTTCCCACTTCTTGTAACAATCAGACCCTATTGTGATAAAGCTTTGATCCCGGTTAATTGTAATGCAGCAGCTTCCCAAACCAATAGCTTTTCCCAAGCCTATTTTGTGCCCAAAACCTTTATGAAGTTCCAGAGCCAGAATAAAATTTTTAAATTCTTCTTTGTCAAGATTCTCCACATAAACTTCAAACTCAAACTTATTTCCAGCCTTGGCGTATGCCTCAATTGGGATGGAACGGCGCGCGTTACGTTCATTTACAGAGAATTCAGGAAATTTGCCGTGGTGATAGTAAAATTTACGCCCGGCAATAGGGCCCTTTTGATGCTTGCTCTTGCCATAAGTAGCATGATGATGAGGTTTTGGATTGGAAAGTACTTTGAGGTAAGTTCGTTTTTTAATAAGCTCCCCCTGTTTCAAGACAGCATCGCTGAATCTCACCCTTCCCTGGCAAGGGCGATCATCGTTGTTTATTGTACCGAACAGTCGGCAAGATGGGCAAAGTGTCTTTATATCGCTGCACTTATTATTGTGATACTTCCCTATATCCTGATACTTGTATTCTATTTCGTCACCTCTACGCTTTATTGATTTTCCATGAGTGCAAGCTAATGTCATACAAGAGTCGGTTATTGCTTCGTAAATTGAGCGAATCATTCCTTTAAGAGATGAACCTTGAATAATTGGATTATGCTGATAATTCTTCAAAAAATTAAATACCTTGATCTTTTCCTTGCCACTTTTTCTTTGATCAATGGAAATAAGCGGCCCCAATGCTTCGAGTGTGCATTTAAACATACCGCTATATCTGCCCTCATGGAATTTTAGCCTCCCGGGGTAGCCTTCGGAACGAACCGGCTTATCAGGTTCCAGCGGCACAAAGTTATACGGATTTATCTGTGTCATTCTCTCCCTCCTTTTGCTCATCATTTTTCATGTTGAAACCAACACAACGCATGAATTCTCCTTTGTCTTCATGGCGATATCTTCGAATCACGATACGCGGAGTTTTACGATCCTTTTTTGCCTGTTTAAATTCTGCTTTATCAAGTTTAATTGGATAGCTTTGGACTTTCGGGATTTCATTGGCATAAAAAAGGGGATCAGCAGCAGAATTGCTTGCAAAATCATCTTTAGGATCGATCCAATCCCCCCAAAGAATCATCAACGAATCATGTTGGCTTTCGTCCCGTTCATTTTTCTCAATAGTAAGCCTTCCTTCAAAATCTTCAGGCAAATCACCTTCATCCAAAATAAGCACAGCATGTATTGATTTGTCAGGGCCAGGATTGCTTTGCCAGCGATATTCCCCTTTATCTCCAAAAAGTCGTCCTGCCGGCCATGTGTCAAGATTGTCCCAATCCGGCAGTTCATCTTTATGGGCAAGCTGCGCCTTCATTATCCCTTCCAGCCATGCATAGCGGAACAAATTCATCAAACCCTCATTATTCGGATGTTCCTTTAAATCTTTGGCAAAGCCGATGATTGGACTCATGTAATCTCCTCCTTTGCCTGATGTTTAATTTTTGCACGAATTTCTTCTATATATTTGTTGAAGGAAGGAGCAACTTTATTCCAAAAGGCATCTATATCGGTAACAGTAACGCTGTGATACAAAGACAAGCCGTCATTATCCTTTTGTTTAAAATGTTCTTTATCTTTAAAAGAAGGCGCTTCGCAAATATTTATACCGTAATAATCGCGTTCTGTGGCGCCAGCCATGAGACTTCCCATATGCTCAATATGAGTGGGTATTGCAGGATAGGTCAAAGTTATTTCCGTGATTTTCCCTTTGACCTGCCCAAAACCTTTGGTCTTGCCATAACCAATCGGCACCAGGCTATTTTCAAAGTCCCGGAAAACGTATGCAAGGAGACCGAGCTGCCATAACTCAAAATTAACTACTGTAACGGTGGTGGTAAACATGGTATCTTCCAGGACATGATATCGCATAAGTGCTCCGCCTTTATTGCTCTGAAAAGCGCCGCCGGTGAATCGATCAATGCCTACCATTTCACGGTAAACAGATTTATAGCTCTTTATATCTGCATCAGTGAAGCATATACGACTGGCAAGCCCGGCGCATCCGAAAAGTTTGCATGCAGAACAAGCCGCAGCATACTTGCTCTTATTATTTTTCTCTTTTTCAAAACGCGTCGAACACCCAAGGGTTTTTTTGTCTTCTTGTTCAAAAGGGTTGCAAGCTGTCAAATGAGGAGGAGCATCTTCAGGAAGCAGGGATCGAATAATACGTTCTGCCAAAGCACGAAAGGGTCCGCGGATGGAAGTGCCAGGGACATAAAACAACATGTTGGGGGGCTTGTTATTACAGCTTCCCGCTACCCTTTCAAGCTCCTCTTTGCTGAGATGGCTCATGAACAGGCAATCAGGAAATCCCTCTTTTCCGCTTCCTTTTTCGCAGTCATACCTTCCATCCCGTATAAGTAACGGTCCCTTGCATGTCAATTCCCACTGGAAAGTAGCCTCACAAAGTCTCCGTTTCAGCATCAGATTTCCTCCTCCCGCTTGATAGTTTTGTCAATTTCTTCTTTCGCAGCAAGAGCGTCCCACAGTACCGCAGAATCTTTAAAACCAGTAACAATGCAATCATCCCTGAGTTTAACCTGTCCCAACCGTCCCAACCCTCCTGTCCGTTTTCCGCCTACATACAGCCCTTGTTTTAGCAGATTCAGTATTAAATCAATCAATTTCCTATCTATATCCGTCACATTTTCCGCCACCATTCTGAAGCAAAAGAGAGGACAGCCTGCGCCAGGCTCAATAACCTCATAATCAAATTTTGCCCCTTCTACCGCCGCACCTGTATCCCGATCAATGCCTACACCGTCTCTGATGCGAAGACGGCTTTTTGCTGCTTCTATCCCCGTTGTTTTCGGCATGGCATCCTCAATAATCAGGCGAGAGGCATAAACCGTGGAACCAAAAAGTTTGCAAACATCACAAAGATATTTTTCAGCAAGCTGTTTGATTAGCTCATTGTTTATTGGCTGTTTCTCTTTTTCTTTGATCTTATCAAGGCAGTTACGAATTTTTTCGTCACAGCTATCCTTTTCAAACAGCGTGCAACTTCTAATTTCTGCTTTTTCTTCTCCAACCCCAGCAAGAACACGTTCTACTTCAGAGCGTATTGCCCCGCGCAGGCTGCTTCCAGGAATATATGGAGTACCATCGTAACCTCGCATGAACGGAGCATCGGTTGTATCCGAGGCATAGCCCGATGATATCCGAAGGGGCGTAACTAATTCGAGCATACCGTCAAAGGTGTATCGGTTGTGTAATTGATGATGGCCAAATGGAATACTCATGATAGTTTCTCCTTTTCCAGGGGCATATCTTTCCCTATGACTTTGCAATAACGATATTGTCCGTAAACATTGTTCCAAAAACGTCGCAGCACTGCTAATCGCCCGATAGCGTTAAATTCCAATCCATTTCCCAAATATCTTTCTTCCTTGAGCCAATCTATCAGAATTTCGCCTAACGAGATGTTATCAGGTTTCCCATTTGCCTGTATCAGCCAGGATGTGTTTTTTCCCGCACTGTCTGTTTTGTCTTTAGGCCTTTTTAATCGTTTTTCTATGAAACCACAAACTACACTTTGAGCCTTTTCTATAGTTTCGGACCGTCTCAGATGTTCGCCAACAGCGCTCATCTGAGATGATGAAAGATTTTTAGAATTAAATCCCATACGATACAGTTCTATTGCTTTGATAAGGAGATGTCCTTCGATTTCTATAAATGCTTTCTTCTGTTCCAACGCAGCTTCTACTTGCTCGTTCACAAATCCACCTCCTTTTTTATTGGTACTGATAATGAAAAGGATGCCACAGAACCGCATGGCCAAATCCCTCCATGTTGTTGTCGCCAATCCAGCCAATGCCGTTGCCATCTGGAACGGTGGGATTTATCCCGTTTTCCGGTTCAAAAAGAAATACGCTTCCGGCTGTAACTGATAGACGAGGCTGTCGGGGAAGCTGGAGCGGCTTTCCGTCGAAACCATAGACTAAGCGTTGAGAGGCAAATGCCCTATAGTGTTTTAATTTCCATTCATTCTCTTTTATGTTTATACCAAGCGGTTCCAAGTGCGACACATCAGGGGCCGTGCAATCACGAAGATATTCATCATAAAAAATAGCATCGCTTAACAATGTAACAGCGAGCAGAGGCTGACCTTTGTCATTATTGAAGCGTTCAAACCGCTCCTTAAGCGTGCCTTCAAATAAGAATGCAGGAGGTTCAGCCTCCTTTACCTCCACCCATCCCTGACCACGGGAGCAACCTTTGCCAATGTAAGCGGTGAAATGGTCTGAAAGAAGCGATTTAAGATTGGATTTCAGGTCTTCGGGCACTTCAATGACGCTGACAAAAGTTTGACTCTCGTCAATTACCCGCTGACTGTAAAGCTGTCCGTAGCTGGCGCTGCCACGTATAGAATCTATGGCAGTGCGTGTGATAAGATGTTTGCGAACTGTTTCCTTACTGCCTGTTGTCGGATTCCAAAATCCCTGAAAATAATCCACAGGATAATTGCAGTCCTTATTTATGCATCGTTTTTCTTTTTTATCAGAAAGAAAAATATCAATGACACCATGTTCGTCGTCTTCAATAAATCCAGAATTATATTTACAGGAACGAGCTGAAAGCGGAATGGTCTGAGAGCCGTTGATGCTGGCAAATCCAAAGCAGGTCTCTCCGAAAAGAAAAAGTCGTCTAAAAATATCATCTTTAGGTTTTCCGCCCTTAGCCATGTACTTTTTAGCCAGCAGGCCGCGAACAGTATTACCGGGAATGAAATCAAGAGTTTCGATGAGATTGCCTGCCGGAGGTCCTTTCGACAATAATAACGGACTAAGGGTAGTAATGCTCAAGCCAATCTGCGTTACGAGTTTCATCTATCACCTCCTTTACTTGCAATCCGAATACCTCCATCCAGGGCGCCCATTCCTATGGATTTTCTACCTCCAATGCGATCTACCAGACTGGCGGATGCCTTGAGAAACTTTTCTTCATTATCGTTAAGCGTATCATTTATTATCAGTTTGCCAGAAAAGATTACAGGCGGCACAGCTTCATTAAAAAAGAGATGGTCTTTTAAGGTTGTTCGGGTGATTCGTGAAATGGCGGTGCCGGGCCGCAATTCCGTGTCAGGATGAACCACAGGGTTTGGATTTTGTTCAAGAAGTTTTTCGAAATGGTCTTGAAGCGTTCCGTCTAATTCAGCCTGCCCCACAAACAGCATTGAGGGAAATGCAGGACTACCAAAGAGCTTGCAAAGAGTGCAGAGATTATTCGGATCTTTGCAGGATGGCTTGTTTGATTTATGAATTATCAGACCATCAGGCAAACCATTGCTTTGAAGCAGCCGTTCGGCAAAAAAACGCCAGCGGCCTTTGACGGATGAGCCTGGAATAAAGGGAAGTTTTTGTAATTGTTCAGTCTCCACTTCTCCGTTTTGAGTGGGGGAGTGAACGGTAACGATTTTTTTATGATTACGCATCACCATCCTGTCCACCAGTCCAGCCACTGCCAGGCCGCTGAAGACACTAACAGATGATCGAAATTTCAGGGTATATATCCACTCAGTCATTAATCGCCTCCGGTTCCAATGCTTTTATTTTTTCAATATTTTATTTTTTGGCTGAATAAAATCGTACAGCTCAATAATTTCAGTCAGAGGAGTAGTCCATTCGTTATCACTTGTTTCCCGGAATGGAAAACAGGATAAACTTGTTACCACTCTATGCATAATACTCCCTTCTTTCAGATCTCCTGTTATTTTCAAGCGTTCTTTGATACGAAGAGCATCAAACTGAGCCTGCATGGAGGAAGATTGGAAAAGCACAGAATAAAGCGCCTTTAATTTAGAACGCGGGAGTTTGGATTCCTTGAGAGAACGAATAGTCATCAACAACCGGCGGGCTTCGGCAGTGGTGTATGGTCTTTCGGTGAGAGTAATTTTTTTGTTGTACTGGCTTTTTGCAGTATATTCATTTTTTCGTCGATTTTTAACAGGTTCGCTTCCTGCTTCCGAAAGAACCATAAAGTCCAATGTTCCGGTTTCCTGACCCCCTGCATTTCCGGATTTCAGTTTAGACGCAAGTTCGGCCGATCTTTTTTTGGCAAGTTTCATCAAGTCTTCAGCCATTGTCATCAGACCGCTTATCGGATAGTGTGCATGTGCTATGATCACTCCTGCAGAAGTTGTTAGACCGCAGCCCGCAAATAGTTGTGGGAGCTTCCATTGCTCCATATATTCTACTTGAATTTTTTGCGTCTTTTCCTGAAATTTTTCCATAAACAAAGGCTATGTTCCCTTTAATTGTTGAAACTGTCCCAGCGAAATGCCAAGCAAAGACTCTATTGATATCTTTGGGTACTGTTCAAGTGAACGCCGCCATCCAAGATAATTT
>JAJSZP010000098.1 GCA_030262775.1 Deltaproteobacteria bacterium
ACCACTTCGAAAAGGATACATGAAGATAATGACTTTAGCTGGTTTCCGATTGTTGAAGTTGCCTATCTCTTTATCGGAATATTTATTACCATGGTTCCGTGTCTCCTTATACTAAAAGCAGGCCTAAAAGGGGAAATGGGCTTTTTGATCGCCGCAGTTAAGGAGCCGATGCATTACTTCTGGGTTACCGGCACTCTTTCCGGTTTTCTTGATAATGCACCGACCTATCTCACATTTTTTAATACCGCGCTTGGAGCCTTTTATCCCGGGATGTCGGAAGCTCAGGCCGTTCCACTTCTTATGACGGAAAACGCTATTTTTCTGAAGGCGATCTCTGCGGGAGCGGTCTTTTTTGGCTCTTTCAGCTATATAGGGAATGCGCCTAACTTTATGGTGCGTTCGATTGCAGAGGAAGGAGGCACCCCAATGCCGAGCTTCTTTGGTTATATATTGAAATATTCTCTGGTCTTCTTGTTTCCAACCTTTGTGGTTGTAACTTTAATCTTCTTTTAAAAACAGGAGTGCATTATGGAATTTAAAAAGATTTTATTTCCTACAAAATTTAGGGAGCTGGCTTTTAACTCACTGGAATCCATTTTGGAACTCAAAAAAGCCGGTCTCAAAGAGATTGTGCTGACCTATATTATTCCAAGAGATGAGGTCGGGTTTGTGCCATATGGCGGATATATGAAGGATGAGGAAGAACGCCTGAGAGAGCAGGCAAGGATCCGTTTTGAAAACTGGCAGGAAGCTGTATCGGCAGAGGGGATTGAGAGTAAGATAAGAATTGAGGTGGGAAATCCCGTTCCAAAGCTTTTGCGTATTGCGGAAGAAGAAAAGGTCGATCTTATTATAGCCGGCAGAAAAAAGAGAACAGTGCTTGGGAAGGTCTATATTGGATCGCACACTCTGGAACTTGTACGCAGAAGCGCTGTTCCGGTTCTGGTAAGCAAATATATGGTGCGGTTTGAATGTGAGGGTGATATGATTACCCGGGTAAACGATCACATTTTTACTGCTCCCCTTCTTGCTACTGACTGGTCCGAGCCATCTGAAAAAGCCCTTAAACTTGTCTCATCTTTTAAAGGATTAGCTGACAAGGTAATGGTAGCGCACATAATCGGAGTAAAAATTTCCAAAGGGCTTGACAAGTCGGAATTAAATCGCATCGAAAAAGAGAGCAAAGAGCGTTTGGAAGAATATTGCGACAGGTTAAAGAAAGTTGGGATCAACGCTGAGCCCCACCTGTTTTCCGGGCGGAGCGCTTATGAAATTATCAGGGTAGCGCGGGAACACAAGGCCAGTATGATCGTTATGGGTACCACGGGCAAGGACCGTTTCAAGGAGTTCTGGCTGGGAAGTGTTTCTCACCGTGTAACAGAGGAATCGGAACTTCCTGTGCTTTTGGTGCCATAACCCTGCGGATTCTGTGTTGCAGCTAGAGCCGTCCTACGCGGCGGCCTTATAAATCAGCCGCCACATAGGGCGGCTCTACCATTATTGAAAATACAATAAAAAAAAGGCGGATAAAAATTATCCGCCTTTTTTTTATTTATGAGTCTGTTTATTTTGTTATGTTGTTCCATCCCGATGATCGGTACTTTTTTCCATTTTTTGCAATAATCAATGCCTCTACGTTTGATAACGAACCGGCAATATTAATGCTGTCTTTAGGGGCATGAATAAAAAGAGATGTTGAAAGAGCGTCTGCCTGCATAACAGTAGGGGCAATGACCGTGGCGCTTATAGTCCGGACAGGTGAATCTCCGGTTGATGTATCAATAATATGATGATGAATTTTATCTTTATCAAAATAGTTTTCATAATTGCCGGACGTAGCTACTGCACCGTTGTTCAGCTCAAATAATTCAGTAACTTCTCTTTTCTCCAAAGGATCTTTTATTCCAATTTTCCAGGCTTTATCGGGGCCATTTCCACCAATAACTCTAACATCACCTCCAGCATTGATCAGGGCGTATTTTATTCCGTTTAATTTTATAAGATTTGCTGCCTGATCAATAATGTAACCTTTTGCTATACCATCCAGCGAGATCTGCATTCCATCCTTGAGCAATCGTACGCCCTGTTTGTTGTTTATTTTAATGTTTTCAAAATTAACGAGCTTCATCTTCTCATTTATCTGTGTCAGCGAAGGGGCAGAATCTGTTGATTCATAGGATTTTTTATACAGCTCCAAAATAGGAAGAACAGTAATATCAAATGTACCTTTACTAATATAATTATAAAAGGCGCTTTGATGCAAGACATCTGCTAATTCAGGAGAAATATCTTTTAAAAAGCCTTTTTGATTGAGCTGGCTCACAGGAGTATTATCAGCATGTCGATTAAAAATTTTCTCAAGCTCAGTCATCTTTGCAAAAGCTCTTTCAACGTTTTTTTCAGCTTTATCACGGGATGGATCTGCAATAGTTATAGTTACAATTGTCCCCATAAGCGGACGAGTTCTGCTTATGGAATGAAGATTGTCAAGATGTTTGCCCTCGGCCGGTTTAGCGATTATAGTCGGGGCAGCTAATCCTAAACCGAACATACCCATTAGTTTGAGACAATTTCTACGGTTTACAATTTTTTCCCTGCTTTTTTTAATGGAATCTTGTTGCATATTTTCTCCCCCTTACAAGGTCTGTTGCACATAAATGACTATCAATATGTATCTCATAAGCACTTATTAGTCAAGTAAAATTTAGTATAATACAAGTTGATTTGGCTTGACAATCAGGCATTCTTTTGATAAATTATTTTTAATAAAATGCCAATCTAAAAAAGATTAAGAATATTTATAATAATAATCGGGAGGCAGATAGGAATGAAAAAAAGTAATATATTAATGGTAATAGCGGGCTTGACAGGTTTATTGGTTTTTAGTTTAGCATATGCACAGGATGATATTCAATCGCTGGAACATGATATTTTTATAAATCGTGAAAGGCCTGCGGCTGCTTTCCCTCATACACTTCATGCTGATGATTTAGGGATTGATTGTCTGGACTGTCACCATATTTATAAAGATGGCGAGAACATATGGGATGAATCTGAATTAAGCGATTGTACTGCATGCCACAGCTTGGAGGCAGATGGTAAAATAATGTCTGCAATGAAGGCGTTTCATACAAACTGCAAAGGATGTCATTTAGAGGAAAACAAAGGCCCTGTTACTTGCGGCGAATGCCATCCCAAAAAAAAATAATTGGACTCAATAAATAAATATGGACAAAGGGAATTCTTTCCCTGTCCATATTTATTTCTCATCAAATGCCTTTTCTACGTTAAACCATTGTGGCAATAGCTTCAAGAGCCATAGAATAACCCAGTATGCCTAAACCGGAAATCTGAGCTGTAGCTATATCAGCAATCATTGACTTGTTGCGAAATTGCTCTCTTTTATAAATATTGGACAGATGAATTTCAATTATAGGAATATCAAGCAGAAGAAGAGAGTCGCGGATAGCAATACTCGTGTGTGTGTATGCAGCAGGATTGATAATAAGACCCTGATATCTTCCCATTGCATCCTGTATTTTTTCTACAATTTCTCCTTCATGATTTGATTGAAATGTATCTACAGCAATTTCCAGATTTTTGCCTGCATTTTTCAGCTTTTCATTAATTTCATTAAGAGTTGTTTTTCCATAAATAGCTGGTTCTCTTTTACCTAGCATATTTAGATTTGGGCCATGAATTATCAGAACCTTCCAGAGTTTTTTGAGTTTGCTCATAATATCTCCTTCTGTTTTTTCAACCGTGAACGGTTACTGTAATTTATCAATCACATCCTTTCTTTGTGACCGAACTATTTTATTTCAAACGGTTAATTGCCTTTTTATAATTCTGACCTCCAAAAATCGCTGATCCGGCTACAAATGCATCAGCCCCCGCGATAGAAATTTCTTCTATGTTTTTTTCATTAACTCCGCCATCTATTTCTGTCAGGGTCGATAATCCTCTCTCTTTAATCATTTTGCAAAGAGCTATCATCTTATCAACTGAGTTTGGTATAAAAACCTGTCCTCCAAACCCGGGATTAACACTCATTATCAACACAAAGTCAACGCATTCAAGAATCCATTCTATTGATGATAGAGGAGTAGATGGATTCAGAGCAACGCCTGCCTTTATTCCGAATTCCTTTATCAGTTGTATAGTCCTGTTTAAGTGCACACAGGCTTCAACATGGACAGAAATCAAGGTAGCCCCTGCTTTTACAAAATCCGGAATATAGAGATCAGGATTTTCAATCATCAAATGAACATCAAGTGGAAGCGATGTAATACTTCTTGCAGCTTTTGTAATTATAGGTCCCATTGTAATAGTTGGAACAAAATGACCGTCCATGACATCAACATGTATCCAGTCCGCTCCAGCATCTTCTACGGATTTTATTTCATCTCCTAATTTTGTAAAATCAGCAGACAGTATAGATGGTGCAATAATTCTCATTATAATGCTCCTTGAGTTATTAGTTGCTCAGGTGGACAGAGCTGTTCCTGACAGCCTTCCACCTTCAGCCTATTCACCTCAAATGCCGCAAGTTTTGTGTAATCATTCCTAAAAAGCCTTCTACCTTCAGCCTATCAGCCTGAGTAGTTACGTTTTGCCATGAGTCAAAAACTTCAGTTTTAATCAGCTTATCATCTTCATACAGAAGAACAGTTGCATCTTTATTTCTTGGAATTAAAGCCCAGATTTCTTCACCTGGTTTCATGAAACTATCAAAAATATCATTTGAAATTCCAAAGCTGTTTAATCTTAAACGTATATGTTTTTTTAAAAATCCGTATTTAAATCTGTATTTAAAAAGGATTACGCCTTTTGTGCTGTGTAAATATTTATGTCCTTTTCTGCCCGCTTCCCTGTTTATGGTAATATTAACATATGTCCCTTCAATTACTCTATGTCCTGATAAAGGTACCTGATCTATAATTATATTTTCAGGCTTATCTTTAATAAAAAGAAATTTTATCTCTCCAAGCAATAGATTAAAGCTTTCAATTAAAACTATTGCTTCTTCAAGAGATTGCCCTTTAATATCAGGCATTTTATATACATTCGGCCTTATACCCGTGCTTACGAGAAGGTTTACAGGTTTTCCTCGCGTAATCATTGTTACCGGCAAAGGAAACTGAGATATAATTTCATTTTTTTTTATACTCTCACTATATGTACTGGATAGTTTGTTCAGGCGCAAACCATTTTCTTCTATGATTAAGCGTGCCTGCTGTATTGAAAGTCCTTTTAAATTCGGCGTCAAAATTCTTTTTGCACCTTTTGATATAATAATTCTTACATCACGCCTTTTTTTTATTTCAGAACCAGGTTCGGGTTCCTGAAAAATTACATGGTTTTTGGGCACGCTATCACTGTACTCAGACCCTTTAATTTTTGTATTAAGTCCAAGATCTGACAGCATTCCGAGTATTAACACTACATCCTTTCCGACAATATCAGGGACGACAACTTTATTCTCGCTCTTAATTATAAACGTTAAGGTAAGATAAGCGCTTACCATTAAAATTAGAACAAATAAAATAAAGAAAAATGATATTTTTGCTATCCTTACGATAACTTTCTCCTTTTAAAACATACTGAAAAAAAACCATCCATATTGTTTATATGCGGAAAAGTTTTAAGATAGCCATTTTTATTAATAAGAGAACACGCATTAAAAGGAAATCCGTCAGGTTTTTTTTCAACAACAAACTCTGGATGTTTATTCAAAAAAACTTTTACAACCTCTTCATTTTCTTCAGGTTCTGTGCTGCATACAGTATAAACCAAAACACCTGAACGTTTAACAAAATACGATAAAGTATCAAGAAATCTCACCTGTTTTTCTTTATAATATATTAAATTCTTTTTTGACATTAACCATTTGATATCCGGATTCCTCCTCAGGACGCCTAACCCTGAGCATGGCGCATCTAATAGAATGCGGTCAAATGCAGCAATATAATTTTTGTCAAAGGGTTTATCCAAATTGTGTATGCAGGTTTGAACAATTGAAATCCCCAGCCGTTTCATTTCAGATTCATGCCGCAAAAGTTTTTTATTATTTTTATCCATGGCTACAATTTTGCCTTTATTTTTCATCATCTGAGCGATATGGCCTGTTTTTCCACCCAAACCTGCGCAGGCATCTAAAATAGTTTCACCTGGTTGTGGATTCAAAAGGTAAGTAACAAGCTGGGCCGCTTCATCCTGGACCTGAAACCAGCCATTCTTAAATGCTTTAATTTTTGGAATAGGCTGCTTTGGTTTGAAAAAATAAATTCCATCCGGCGAATAACTTGTATAGTCAATTAGTTCTACGTCTGATTCGAGCTTGTTTATCAGGTCATTGCGAAAAATTTTCAGATTATTTGCACGTACAGTTATGGGTGGAATATTATTTATTGCATCGCAGAGCGCTTCAGTTTCTTTTAAGCCAAAATAATGAAGCCATCTTTTTATCAGCCATTCCGGAAATGATTTTGCTGTTGACAATGCTTTTACAGGATTTTTGTTACGATCCGGGAAGGGGACTTTTTTATAACCTTTTGCAGAACTGCGCAATACCGCATTTACGAATCCAACGACTTTCGGCGAGGTAACTGACTTGGCCATTTCTACAGATGTATTTACGGCAGCGGATACCGGTATTTTATCTAAATATATTACCTGAAAAAGTCCAAGACGAAGAATATTTACAATATTCGAATCTATTGCGTTTAATCGGGTATTAGAAAAATAGTCTATTATCCAGTCGAGCGAACCACGCCGCCTGATAACACCATATACCAAGGCGTTAAGCAAAGAGCGATCTCTTTTTGAAAGATACTGCTCTTTGTCGGTTATATCTTCTTCTAATATTCTATCAAGAGTTTTATGCCCCTCATCAAGAGTATTTAATATAAATAACGCAGTATTGCGTGCATAATCCGCCAAGAACTTAGCTCCATTTCGTTTAGTTTAAAATCGTTCCAGGAGGTATTAAACATCCGCGCAAAAAGTTTTTAATAAACAACTGCTTGCCTGATTCGCCCTGAATTTTTAAAATAGACAGAGCTCCTTTACCCGTTGCGATCCTGAGTTCATCTGTGAAGCCTTTTATTACTGTTCCAGGCGGGGCAGTGATATCCGTTAAGATCGGCCTGGCCGCAAAAATTTTTAGACGTTTATTGCCGTAAAACGTAAAGGCACCAGGCCACGGAGTAGTTCCACGTATAAATGCCTCAATATCTTCAGCAGACTTTTTCCAGTTTATATGTCCATCTTTCTTTTTAAGTAATGGTATATATGCAGCCTTTTTGTGATCCTGCGGGACAGGTCTTATCTCTTCAGCCTCAATAGCTTTTATCGTTTTTATAAGAAGATCTGCTCCAAGTTTTGCCAGACGGTCGTGAAGCGTTGCTGATGTATCATCCGGAGCTATCTCTAATTTTGCAGAAAGAAGAATATCTCCTGTATCCAGGCCCTCATCCATAAACATTGTTGTTACTCCGGTCTCTCTTTCCCTGTTTATAATAGCCCACTGGATTGGTGCAGGACCACGATATTTTGGAAGTAGAGATGCATGAATGTTAATTGAACCTATTCTTGGTATTTCAAGTATATTTTTTGTGAGAATATGACCATATGCTGCCACTACAAATATATCCGGATTAATCTTTTGTACAATTTTTTTAAAATCATCTGTTTTAATAGAGACGGGCTGGATTACTTTATATCCCAGGCTTATTGCGGTTTCTTTAACAGGAGGAGGAATTACTTTGCGGCCTCGTCCCTTTGGACGATCAGGTTGAGTTACAACTAATGCCACATCATAGTGATTTTTGTTTAATTCCTTTAGGGAAGGAACCGCAAACATAGGAGTTCCCATAAATATGATTTTAAGCTTTCGATTATTCACTGTTTTCTCAATTGTTTTTTAATACGTCTTTTATAAAGTTCTCTTTTTAATGCGCTTATGTGGTCTATAAATAAGATTCCATTTAAATGATCAATTTCGTGCTGCAAGACAATAGCAAGGTATCCTTCAGCATCAATTCTCATGGGCTTACCTTCTCTGTCGAAACCTTCAACAAGTATGGATTTAGCACGTTTTACATCTGCATTTAGACCCGGAACACTGAGACAACCCTCCTTTTCTGATATTATACGACCATTGCTTTCGATAATTTTTGGATTTATGAGAACCTGAAAAGATCTTTTTTCTTCACCTGGCGATACATCATAAACAAATAGACTGTTATCGAATCCTACCTGTATTGCAGCCAGCCCGACACCTTTTGAATTATACATTGTGTAATACATGTCTTCAATCATCTTCTGAGTCGTTCCATCAATATCTTTAACAGGTTTAGCAGGCTGTCTTAAAAATTCGTCAGGATATGTTACAATAGTAAGCATTGACATTATAATAGATTCTCCCGGAATTATATAGACTTAGGTTATATATTTTTTCTTTTTTTAAGAATTTGCAATGTATCAACACCTGAAAGCATCGCGGATATAATTCCTATAATTATTACCGGAAATATTTGGATTGCATGACTGGCCAGAGTAAAGCCGGCAGCTTCTTTTGCCGAGATGCCAAAAAGGGACAGAGCGAAAACACCTCCTGCTTCCCATATACCCCAGAAACCAGGGACAGATGGAAGAGCTATAAAAAAACATATAATAATCATGACTGCAAATAGTTCAAGATATGATAGCCCTATGCCTGGGCAACCAAGAGCTATGATATAGAAAGAGAAGGCTGATAAAACCCATATAATAAAAGATAGACCGATACAAATGCATATTTTTTTGGGGTAGTTAATAAAGGAAAAACCAGTTGAGAGGTTGTCTGCAAAGCATATCAAAGAGGCACATAATTTCTGAATTTTGTTTGTTAATGAAACGTTTGTTAATGAAAAAAGAGAGGGGATTTTATTAATTGTCCATTTTACAGCTTGTCGGATTGAGCTAAAACTAAAAAGAATGATTCCGGCTATGAGAATAATCATTAATCTGAAAATATTTCCGCTAATACTAACCAGGGTTTCCCTGTTCAGATTATATTCCCCAAAAGAAATGTTAAGCTTGGGATCTATATTTATATACGCAAGCATTGCTCCAAAAAGGATGATAAGAATACTTGAGTCAAATATACGTTCAACCACAACCGTTGCGAGGCCAGTTGAAAAGGGAACATTTTCCTTTTTTTGCAGAATAGCCGGTCGCGCCACCTCGCCTACCCTGCCTGGAAGGATGAAGTTTAACATAAAACCTATCATCAAAGGATGAAATGCCTTCCAAAAACTGATCTTACTGGCCGGTTCCAATATAAGCATCCATCGAAATGCTCTTAATGCAAAACTTATAA
>JAJSZP010000099.1:0-7644 GCA_030262775.1 Deltaproteobacteria bacterium
CTTCGGACAATTTTTACAATCAGACTCTGAAACTGATTTTTTGGATCTAAAAACATAAAAACCGCCTAAACCTGATTTAACCTTTCTTTTTACTTCCGGAATAGTCCAGGTCAGCTTAAAATTGTTTCCATCTAAACTATAACTCAAATCATCTACTACAGGAGGCTCTTTCTGGCGCGGTGGTATGGGGGAAGTTTTTTTGCCGCATCCGGATAAAAAAATGGAAAAAGCAACTATTATTAAAATTTGAACAATAATGCATCTGCAACAATAATTATACATCTAATTCTTCAACCTCAAGCTTAATGTCCCCCTCAGCCAGCTCAATAGCGGCCTTGACATTTTTCGTGGCAGTTCCACCAGAAGATTTTCTTCTGTCTATCATCTGCCTCGTAATTAAAATATCAAAAACATCTTTTTTGAAAAGTGACGAAAATGATTCTAACTCCCTTAAAGTCATTTCATGAAGCTCTTTGTTCTCATTGATAGCGCAACTTACAACCTTGCCAATGCAACTATGAGCTTGTCTGAATGGCATGCCCTTGGTAACAAGATAATCTGCCATATCAGTAGCATTTAAAAAACCTCTGGACGCGGCTTCAAGCATTGCTTCCTTTTTTATTTCAATATTAGGGAGCATTTTTATATAAATTTCCACACAAGCTTTTAATGTATCAACGGCATCAAACAAAGGCCCCTTATCCTCCTGCATGTCACGGTTATAAGCAAGTGGTAATGATTTCATGATACTTAAAAGCACTATTAAATCTCCAAATACACGACCGGTTTTCCCGCGTACCAGCTCCGGCACATCCGGATTCTTTTTCTGGGGCATAATACTGCTTCCGGTTGAAAAAGAATCAGGCAGCTCAATAAAACCGAATTCTGATGATGACCATAAAACAAGCTCTTCGGATATCCGGCTAAAGTGCACCATACAAAGACTTGCGGCGGCCAAAAATTCTATTATAAAATCTCTGTCAGACACAGAATCTATACTGTTTGCAGATACCTCATGGAAATCAAGAAGTTTTGCCGTATATTCTCTATCAATTGGATATGTTGTTCCTGCAAGAGCTGCACTGCCAAGCGGCATTATATTTATGCGTTTTAATGCATCCCTAAACCTGCCGCAATCCCTTAAAAACATCTCATAGTACGCCATCATGTGGTGAGATAATAAAACGGGCTGCGCTCTCTGCAGATGAGTATAGCCCGGCAGGACAGCATTTATATTGACTTTTGCAAAATCAACAATCAACTCTCTAAGGCGGACAAGATTCTTTAAAATATCTAAAGTCTCGTCTCTCAGATACATACGCACATCAAGAGCTATCTGGTCGTTTCTGCTCCTGGCAGTATGGAGTTTCTGGGCTACCTTTCCTATATCCTCAAGAAGCCTGGATTCTATATGCATATGTATATCTTCCAGGCTGTCATCAAAAAGGAATTCCCCTCTCTCTATATCCCTTTTTATTTTTCCAAGGCCCTGAATCAATAATGAAGCATCTTCCTCTGTAATAATAGACTGCCTGGCAAGCATTCTGCAGTGAGCAATGCTGCCTTTGATATCATAAAAATAAAGCCGTTTGTCTATATTAATCGAAGATGTAAATACTTCTACAAGTCTATCTGTTCTCTCGGAAAATCTTCCATCCCAGGGCTTTTCAGACATATATAAAACCTCATTACAGACAAATAAAAATTAGATTACCTATTTAGTGCCCGAACGAAAACTAGAAAATTTTTTCAGGTTCAAGGAAGGCGCAAAATTTAACCGCAGGAATACATGGAGCATTTTGAGGATCAAAATTTAAGCCTGACGCAGAAATTGGGAAAATTAGCAGTTTTCGTTCAGACACTATTTAGCGTATTCTGAATACGCAATCTCAGCGCATTAAGGCGTATAAAGCCTTCAGCATCTTTCTGGCTGTATACGCTGTCGTCTTCAAAAGTGGCAAAATCCTCTTTATAAAGAGATTCATCGGATCTGCGGCCAAGTATACGACAGTTCCCCTTATATAGTTCAACGCGTACAACTCCTGAAACATTTTTCTGTGTCATGTCTATCATATTCTGCAGGAGCTTCATCTCAGGTGAAAACCAGAAACCATTATAGATTATCTCAGAATATTTTGGTATAAGTGAGTCTCGAAGGTGCATTACTTCTCTGTCCATAGTAATCGACTCGACAGCCATATGTGCAAGCCTCAAAATAGCGCCGCCGGGAGTTTCATATACACCACGGGATTTCATGCCGACAAAACGGTTTTCAACGATATCCGCTCTTCCTATGCCATGACGTCCCCCCAGCCGGTTAAGCTCCTTGAGAAGATTGGCAGAAGACATATCAATATCATTTATGGCCACAGGATCTCCCTGCATAAATGTTATTTCTATTACCTCTGGTTCATCAGGCGCATTCATGGGAGAAACGGTCAGGGTAAACATATCCTCAGGCGGTTCTTTCCAGGGATCTTCAAGGACGCCTCCTTCGTAACTAATGTGAAGCAGGTTTCTGTCGGTGCTGTATGGCTTTGCAGGTGTTACCGGCACCTTTATTTTATGTTTTCTTGCGAACTCCATAAGAGAAGTCCTGGAGTTAAGCTCCCATTCACGCCACGGAGCAATAATATGAATATAAGGATCCAGGGCCAGATAACTCAGCTCAAACCTGACCTGATCATTTCCCTTGCCGGTTGCGCCATGGCTTACAGCATCAGCCCCCTCGATTTTCGCAATTTCCATCTGACGTTTTGCTATAAGGGGTCTGGCAAGAGATGTCCCCAAAAGATATTGGCCCTCATATATTGCATTTGCACGAAATGCCGGAAATACATAATCAGCAACAAAGGTCTCCTTAAGGTCATCAATGTAAACCTTCACTGCACCGGTCTTTAAGGCCTTTTCTTCTATATCGTCAATCTCTTCTTCCTGACCTAAATCAGCCGAAAATGCAACCACATCACATTGATAAGTTTCAATCAGCCATTTTAAAATTACAGATGTATCAAGGCCGCCTGAATAGGCTAAAACAACCTTATTAATTTTTTCCGGCACAATAAACTCCTTAAACTCCTTGAATTTATTTTATGGGCTTGTTCTAACTTTGACCAACAGACAACTATGCATGCCATAGTCGCTAAAAAGAAGAACGTCGAACATCCAACGTTGAACATCGAATGATGAAATCGCTTTGCTCCACCAATTTATAAATTGTCAAAATACATTATTCAAAATTCGAAGTTGGACGTTCGATGTTCGATGTTCATCTTTATTAAGAACCATGCCCTATTTTATTAATACTTCCAGTATAGCCTTATGCATATGAAGTTTATTCTCAGACTGATCCCAGACAACGGAATTTGGGCCCTCCAGAACTTCTTCGCTCATCTCTTCCCCTCTGTGCACCGGAAGGCAGTGCATTATAATAACATCTTTTGAAGCATTTTTTAAAAGCTCTTTATCAACCTGAAAAGGTTTGAAAATACGTTTTCTTGTACTGTGCTCACGCTCCTGTCCCATGCTGGCCCACACATCAGTATAAATCACATCAGCATTTTTTACTGCCTCAACAGGATCTGAAGTTACTATAATGCTGCCGTGTCCTCTCTCACAAGCTGCCTCTAATATATCAGTATCAGGGCAGTATCCTTCGGGACATGCAAGCACAAGGTTTAAGCCAAGCACGGCTGCGGCATTTATCCATGAGTGGGATACATTATTCCCGTCTCCAACCCAGGTTATCTTCAGGTCCTCATAACCTCCTTTGTATTCTATTACCGTCATCAAATCGCTTAAAACCTGGCATGGATGGTACAAGTCAGTTAAAGCATTAATAACCGGAATTGCAGAAAACTCTGCAAACTCTTTCAAAATATTCTGAGAATAAGTTCTAATGGCAAGACCATCCAAATATCTTGAGAGGACTCTGGCGGTATCTCTAACAGGCTCATTCCTGACCATCTGGGTGTCCGTTGAGCTTATAAAAATTGAAGCGCCGCCAAGTTGAATCATTGCCGCCTCAAAGGAAAGGCGTGTACGGGTCGATGGCTTGTCGAAGATAAGCCCAAATGTTTTTCCTGCAAGAGGCCTTTTTTCAATGTTCTTCCTTTGATTTTTTTTCAATTCCAGGGCTCGCTTGAAAAATAGTTCAAAATCCTTTTTTTCAAGATCCAAAAGAGTTAGTATATCTTTGTTCATAGTGATCTCTCAAATAACTCATCCAGGCATGCTGTCAGAGAATCAATTTCCTTTTTTCCTATGATAAGAGGGGGAATAAAACGTAAAATATTACCCTGAATGCAGTTGATTAAAAAACCCTTATCCATGCACGCTTTCACGATCTTATCCCCATCAACTTTTATCTTCATGGCAAGCAAAAGGCCTATCCCTCGAACATCAATAATTGATTCATGTCTGTCCTTCAGCCAGAAAAGCTTTTGCTTGAAATATTCTCCAATCTTTCGGCCGTAATCTATAATATTTTCTTCAATAAGAATCTTGACAACTTCAAGAGAAGCCGCTGTGATAACCGGTGTTCCTCCAAAAGTTGAGGCATGCGAACCGGGAACAAACGCTTCAGAGATATGTTCTTTAGTCAGCATGGCGCCTATTGGCAATCCATTGGCAAGGGCCTTTGCCAGGGTCATTACATCGGGTTCTATCCCGAAATTCTCATAGGCAAAAAGCTTGCCGGTACGGCCCAGCCCTGTCTGGATTTCATCAAAAATCAGAAGAGTTCCTGTTTCATCACATATCTGCCTGACAGCTTTAAGATATTCGGGAGCGGGGCAGCGAACGCCCCCTTCGCCCTGGATCGGCTCAATTAAAACCGCGCATGTTGAAGAATTGATCTTGCTTTGCAACGCCTCAATATCATTGAACGGAACAAAATCAAAACCATTAAGCACCGGCTCAAATCCTTTGCGCATCTTTTCCTGGCCTGTGGCGGAGAGAGTTGCCATAGTGCGGCCGTGAAAAGATTTTTCCATGGCTATTATCCTGCAGCGGCTTTCTTCGCCTTTATCATTGAAATATTTTCTCACCAGCTTTATAGCCGCTTCATTTGCTTCAGCTCCGCTGTTGCAGAAAAAAACTCTGTCCGCAAAACTGTTGCTAACGAGCCATGATGCAAGCTCTGTCTGGGGTACTGTATAATAAAGGTTAGAAACATGAAAAAGTGTTTCAGCCTGTTTTGAAAGGGCTTTCGCAACTCTCGGATGCGCATGCCCGAGGTTGCATACTGCAATTCCGGCAACAAAATCAGTATATGCCCGCCCATCTGAATCCCAAAGGGTACATTCTCTCCCTTTTGTTATAACAATGGGAAATCTATTGTAAGTTCTTGCTATTATTTTATCTGCCTTATCTATTATTTCGTTTTTTACAGGTTTCATTTTGTAACTTCAGTCCCGATTCCTTTATCAGTAAAGAGCTCCAGCAGCAAAGCATGACGCTTGCATCCATTTATAATATGAGCCTTTTTAACATTATTATTAAGTGCGCTGAGAGCGCACTCGATTTTTGGAATCATTCCCCCTGAAATTGCTTTATCCTCAACCATCTTGCTGATTTTTTCAGTATCAATTGAAGATATTAAGGCACCTTTAAGGTCCAAAACTCCATCAACGTCAGTAAGAAATACCAGGCGTCCTGCAGAAAGAGCTATTGCCATTCTGCTTGCCACAATGTCCGCATTTATATTGTATGTTTCGCCCGAATCACCCATACCAACCGGCGCAATAATCGGGACAAAACCCTTTACTGTTATTGTATTTATTATATCCGGATTTATCCTGGTAACATCTCCAACCATTCCGGGATCAATTATCTCAGGTGGTTTATCCATATCCTCCTGATATATGATATGCAGCTTTTTTGCTGATATAAGCCCCCCGTCTTTGCCGCTCAAGCCAACAGCCTTACCACCCTGCTTGTTTATTTGAGCAACTATCCCCTTGTTCACCTTGCCGCCGAGGACCATTTCTACAACATCCATCGTAGCTTCATCCGTGAGACGCATACCCCTGACAAACCTGGAACGTATACCCATCTGCTCAAGCACCAGATTGATTTGCGGTCCTCCGCCATGAACAACAACCGGATTCAGTCCAACGAATTTCAGCAAAGTTATATCTCGTGCAAAATCTTCCTTTAACTGCTCATCAACCATGGCATGTCCACCATATTTTATAACGATGGTCACCCCATAAAAACGTCTTATATAGGGCAGCGCTTCAATAAGTATGTCAGCCACATTCGGGGTCATAGTATGTATCTTCTAAGATCCTCGTCGTCTTTGATATCCTTTAATTTATCTACCACATACTGCCCGTCAATTACTATTTTTCTATCTTCAGCTTCTTTAATGTCTGAAGCGCTGAAAAGAATGTCTTCAAGCATACATTCCATGAGCGTATGAAGTCTTCTTGCTCCTATGTTTTCAGTAAGATTGTTAACCTCTTCCGCAATTCGCGCTATTTCGGAAACAGCATTGTCCTCAAAGACGACCTCAACATCTTCGGTCTTTAAAAGCTCAATATACTGAAGAAGCAGAGCATTTTTGGGTTCGGTCAGTATCTTTACAAAGTCTTCTTTCCCGAGAGAGTCAAGTTCTACCCTAATGGGAAATCTTCCCTGAAGTTCCGGTATCATATCAGAAGGTTTGATTGCGTGAAAGGCTCCGGATGCTATAAAAAGGACGTGATCTGTTTTAACCGAACCATACTTGGTTGTAACTGTACTCCCCTCAACAATAGGAAGAAGGTCGCGCTGAACCCCCTCCCTGGACACATCCGGCCCATGCCCGCCGCCCTTCCCGACAATTTTATCTATTTCATCAAGAAAAATTATCCCTGACTGCTCAACTTTTTCAATCGCCCTGCTTATAACTTTATCCATATCCACAAGGGCCTGGGCCTCTTCCTGGGCAAGAATTTCCATGGCTTCATGCACTTTAATTTTTCTGCTCTTTTTACTCTTGGGCACCATTCCACCTAACATATCTTTGAAATTGATGCCCATTTCTTCCATCCCCATATTTGAAAAAATTTCCACAACAGGCATGGCTCTTTCTGAAACATCAAGGTCCACAAATCTGTTGTCAAGTTTTCCTTCACGAAGCATGGCGCGAAGCTTTTCCCTTGTAGAAGAAGTTTCATCTCCACTACTGGTTACAAGCTCCAATGGTATTTCTTTTAAATCTTCGTCCTTATGGACCTGCTGAACCTTTGGCTTTGGAAGAAGCAGGTCAAGCATTTTTTCTTCGGCAATCTGCCATGCCTTTTCCTTAACAGCTTCCTTTTCTCTTGATTTTAGCCTGTTTACAGTTAGTTCAAGAAGATCCCTTATCATTGATTCAACATCCCTGCCCACATATCCGACTTCGGTAAACTTGGAAGCTTCAACCTTTACGAACGGAGAGTCCGTCAAAATAGACAAACGCCTTGCGATTTCGGTTTTTCCTACCCCGGTAGGGCCAATCAATATAATGTTTTTCGGCATAATTTCTTCACGAATGTCTTCCGGAACGTGCTGCCTTCGCCAGCGGTTCCTTAAAGCAATCGCAACAGAACGCTTGCCTTTGTTCTGACCAATAATATATTTATCAAGTTCTTTAACTATTTCTGATGGTTTTAGATC
>JAJSZP010000099.1:7689-9271 GCA_030262775.1 Deltaproteobacteria bacterium
GTAAAAGAATCATTTGTAAATACACAAATGGATGCCGCTATTTTCATCGCCTCTTCCACAATACTCCTTGCATCAAGGTCTGAATGCTTTATAAGTACAGTTGCCGCCGCTAGAGCACTTGTGCCGCCGGAGCCTATACCCATAACACCTTCATCCGGCTCTATAACATCACCGTTGCCTGAAATAAGAAACATATTTGTTTCATCCGCCGCTATCATGACTGCCTCAAGACGCCTTAAATACTTGTCGGTACGCCAGTCCCTGGCCAGTTCAACAGCACTTCGCGTCAAATTTCCGTTATAACGCTCCAGCTTTGCTTCAAGGCGCTCAGACAAATTCAAAGCATCGGCGGTAGCGCCGGCAAATCCTACAATTATTCTGTCATTATAGATCCTTCTGACCTTTTTGGCATGATGTTTTACAACAGTATTATTCATGGTAACCTGACCATCACCAGCAACTGCCAGTTTCCCATTATGCCTAACAGCAAGAATAGTTGTTCCATGAAAATTCATAATATTATCTACCTTCTAGGATGACTCTTGTCATATGTTTCCATCAGCCTGTCGATACTGACATGTGTATATCTCTGTGTAGTCGAAAGGCTTTTATGGCCTAATAGTTCCTGAACCACTCTCAAATCAGCACCTGCATCAAGCATATGGGTTGCAAATGTGTGTCGCAGTGCATGGGGTGAAACCGGAACCATAAGGCTGCATTCTTTAACCAGCTTGTCCAGGATGCGTGCAATTGATCTTGGAGTAAGGCGGCCATTATTTTTATTTAAAAAAAGCGGCTCATCCCCCTTGATTTGCAAATCAGCTTTTCTATGCAATTTATCTCTATATGCCTTTATAGCCATTAAAGCCTGATTCCCGATAGGAACAATTCGCTCTTTATCTCCCTTTCCAAGCACACGGATCATGTTTCTCGTAAAATCCACATTAAAAACATTCATTCCAGCAAGTTCCGATACACGTATCCCGGTAGAATAAAGGGTTTCAAAAATAGCACGATTCCTCAGCCCCAGCCGATTATCGGCCTTAATCGAATCCAGCAGACGGAACATATCATCAACCGTAAGATATGCCGGAATCGTTTGTTCCTGTTTAGGCGTATGTATCAATTCTGCCGGGTCATTCTGAATTATGCCATGTTTGACAAGATACCTGAAAAAAGAACGTATAGCCGAAAGCTTGCGTGCTATAGTAGATTTTTTGTTCTTCTTGTATAATAATCCCAGATATCCCCTTATCATCAGAGAATGAGCTTCATTTGCCTTAAAATCATATGTGTTATTCCGCTTTTTTTTACCTCTAATTCCGCTATGTACGAGAAAATCCGCAAATTCATTCAGATCATGCAAATAAGCGCGAGAGGTGTTAACTGAATAACCTTTTTCAGAGGATAAAAATTCAACATAAGACTTGATCTGGTTCTGCAAATTATACGAACTCATTAAATTTCATCACTCAAATGTAACCAGGGATTCAATATCCTTCCAGGTACTGACCTCAATAAAAGGATGGCTTTTCATGTTCCATGGCTGCCTGAAAAGAACTGGTTCAACCCCAGCCTCTTT
>JAJSZP010000100.1 GCA_030262775.1 Deltaproteobacteria bacterium
TTTCCACTGTAACTTTTTTTCATGGTCCCCCTTATTTTTTTCATTTTGCAGATGTTGTATCACTTGGTATGTAACTTAACAACTGGTTCGAATTATGGGGTCCATTATAATCTCAAGATATAAACTCAAGGAAGTAAAGCAGTTTAAACAGTTGTCCCATTATTTGTTCAGTAACTTCACATCAGACATCAGCTATAATTCGTTAAAAAATATCCTTGGGATTAAAAGCCCTGTTTCTGTAAAAAACTATATTGGATATCTCGAAGAATCATATATGGTATTTGAATTGTTTAAATATGATTATTCTTTGAAACAACAACACATACGTCAAAAAAAGATATATATTATTGATAATGGAATACGAAACAGCATAGCGTTCCGGTTTTCATCCGACAACGGAAAGCTTTTGGAAAATCTTGTTTTTCTTGAATACAAAAGACGTGGAATAGAGGTTTATATGCATAGAAACAAAACTGAATGTGACTTCATTGTTGAAGATAAACAAAAAATAATCTCAGCAGTACAAGTATGCTATAATTTAAATGAGAATAACAAAAAACGCGAAATGCGCGGTGCAATAACTGCTATGGATTGTTATAATCTGAATTCTTCCAGTATCCTCACTTATAACCAATCCGGGACGGAAACATTAACAGATGGTCGCGTGATTGTTATTATCCCTGTCTGGAAATGGCTTACTTCGCCCCCGTTCCTTTTTTCTTGACACTCAAGGGGTTGTAACCTATTACGATCATAAAAAGTTCGGGTTAGAATCAACCCCAAAAGTTCCTTATGGGGTGTGATCAACGTGAATTACACTCATCAGAAAGAAAGGATATAGGAAGTGGAAATCATAGTATTATTGAAGCAGGTCCCGGCTACTGAATCATTTATCGGGATTGCCGATGACGGAGTATCAATAAAAACTGAAGATATCAAGTGGGTCATTAACCCCTATGATGAATATGCCGTTGAAGAAGCTCTTCGTATAAGGTCCGAGCATGGAGGTACAGTTACGATTATTTCTGCGGGTCCGGAAAGATCGGTTGAGGCAATAAGAACCGCTTTGGCGATGGGAGCAGACAAGGGGATACTAATAAAAGATCCGGCAGCAGATAAATGTGATGGAATAGGCATTGCACGCATTCTTGCGGCATCCCTGAAAAATATAAAGTTTGATCTTATTATTGCCGGCCAGCGAGCTGTTGATGATGATAATTTTCAAGTCGGCACAGCTTTGGCGGAATTTTTAAGTATCCCAAATATTTCTCTTGTTATAAAAGAAGAAATATCTGACGGAAAAATCAGATGTTGCCGAACTGTCGAAGGAGGAACTGTAGTGCTTGAGGCTCTATTGCCGGCTCTTTTTACAACGCAGAAAGGGCTGAACGAGCCGCGCTATGCTTCTCTTCCTGGAATCATGAAGGCAAAAAG
Source organism: Deltaproteobacteria bacterium (assembly GCA_030262775.1). Lineage (GTDB taxonomy): Bacteria > Desulfobacterota > Desulfobacteria > Desulfobacterales > ETH-SRB1 > B13-G4. The sequence goes on from JAJSZP010000100.1 coordinate 1,435, forward strand.
AAAGCCTCTGGATATTAAGTCTCTTTCAGATATAGGGATTGATGCTTCAGAGATCGGTAAACCAAGGACAAAGATTTTGGCGATGAAATTTCCTCCTGAGAGAGAGGGGGGAAGAATTATAAAAGGAGATTCTTCCCGGTCAATTGCTGCAGAACTTGTTAATGTTCTTTATAAGGAAGCAAAGGTTTTATAAGGGAGATAAATATGTCAAATGGAGTAATTGCAATAACCGAACAATCAGAAGGTTTTTTTCGAAAGGTTACCTACGAAGCTTTAAGCGAGGGTAAACGCATGGCTGAAAGCCTGGGTTGCGACCTCATAGCCATAGTGCTCGGATCAGGCATAGAAAATATTTCTGATGAACCCTGCAAGTATGGTGCAGACAAAATAATTGTTGTCGATAATCAGGCTTTAAGTGAATATATGACAGATGCATATACTAATGTAGTCGCCGATATTGTAAACAAAGAAGATCCTTCTGTACTGATTCTGGGAGCATCTTCTCAAGGTAAGGACTTGTCGGCACGTTTATCCGCACGTCTTAATGCTCCGCTGGCAATGGATTGTGTAGAAATCCGTGTTGAGAATGGAAATATTATTGCTGCACGCCCAATGTACGGTGGAAAAATCCTGGTTGATCTGGCACTAGAGGGAAAGCCGCAGATTGTTGCTGTTCGGCCGAATGCAATGAGCGTTGTTGAATCTTCAGGAGCCGGAGAAATAGAGAAACTTGATATAGATGTTGGTAAAACCGATCTGATATTTGTTGAAAAACAATTGGATACAGGCAAGGTTGAGCTTACAGAAGCGGATGTAGTTGTATCAGGCGGCAGAGGAATGGGAGGAGCTGATTTTTCTGTGATAGAAAAATTTGCGGAATTGCTGGGTGGTGCTGTGGGTGCATCAAGATCTGCAGTTGATGAGGGATGGCGAGCTGCTTCAGACCAGGTTGGGCAGACAGGCAAGGTTGTTTCACCCAATCTTTATGTTGCCTGTGGAATATCCGGGGCCATACAGCATCTCGCAGGCATGTCCACATCAAAAGTTATTGTTGCTGTAAACAAGGATGCTGAAGCGCCTATATTTTCAAAGGCTGATTACGGAATTGTTGGCGATTTATTTGAATATATTCCTTTAATTACAGAGGAGATAAAAAAATTGAAAGCTGGTAGTTAGCTTTAGTCGGTATTGCGCAAGTTTAGTTTGACGCAGGCGCAAGGCGCAAACCATAAAGCTGTGGTCTTTCACTGTAAGGTGAATTTTTACTTATTTTTGAAATCTCAAAAAACTATTCAACGCCTTAACCCTATTATAGATAGTATCCCTTATATGGAAATTGGAACCCAATTTAAAATTAAAGATAAGTTTCGCCTTGAAGCGAGCATTGGTTATTCACCACTTGTCAATGTAGAGGATGAGGACCATCATCTTTTACGATCCAAGGTTTCTGAGGGAGATTGCGATGGAGATGCTATCTTGCTTTCTTTGGAGGGACGTTATGACTTTCTATCACATTGGTTCTTAACGCTTCAGTTGGATTATATGACGATTGACACAGATGGCAAACAAAAGCAATATACTTATGGCGAATGGACAGCAACGATTGATCAAGAGATTGAGAGCGAGCAAATATTTACTGTCCTTGCGGTAGGATATGCATTTTAAAAGGTGTTGAACATCTCTTAAAGCAAAGCTATTGATAATTTACATTAAAGCAATTTCTTAGGTATCATTTTATGAATTGTTCATGAGAAATTCAGGTTAGTTCATATCAAACAAGGGCTACCTGCTGAATCAGGAAGCCCTTTAACTTTTATCCCGTCGTGTTTTAAATGAAGCTGCATTTGGCAAGTTTAGGTTGCGCAAAAAATCTTATTGACAGCGAGGTTATGCTTGGACATCTTGTTAACGCAGGTTGGATAATTGCAGATGATCCCGCTGAAGCAGAAATAATTATTGTTAATACCTGCAGCTTTATTGAACCGGCAGTCAATGAATCAATAGATACCATCCTTGAGCTGGCAAAGTTTAAGGAAACCGGAATTTGTCGATACCTTGTCGTTACAGGATGCCTTCCCGAACGTTTCAGAGAAGAAATAGCACATGCCCTGCCGGAGGTTGATATCTTTCTGGGCACAGGCGCTTTTGATAGAATTGTCCAGGCGGTCAATGGTTCTTCAGAGCTTTCAAAATGTTTTCTCCCTGATCCCAATTTATTGATAATGCAGGATAAAAAAGCGCGCAGAGTTCGAAGTTCATTCCATATCGCCTATATCAAAATTGCGGAAGGATGCAGCAGGCATTGTACATATTGTATTATTCCCAGGCTGCGGGGGAAATACAGAAGCCGCAATCATGAAGATATTATAGCGGAAGCGCGTTCGCTTGTTCTGTCTGGCGTAAAAGAACTGATAATTGTTGCCCAGGATACAACGAGCTATGGTAAAGATCTAAATATGTCCGTTGATTTAAGCGGGCTGCTTGAAAGCATTTCAGGCATATCTGAGGATGTGTGGATAAGACTTATGTATGGGCATCCGGAAAGCATAGATGAATCAATCATAAAAACTATTGCGAAATACGATAATATTTGCACTTATTTTGATATTCCGGTACAGCATGTCAGCAATTCTGTTTTAAAAAGAATGCATCGAAAATATACACGTGATGACTTATACAGGCTGTTTGAAAAGATCAGAGAAACAGCACCTGATTGTGCGCTACGAACGACAGCTATAGTGGGCTTTCCCGGAGAAACAGACAAGGACTTTCAACAGTTGTTTGATTTTGCAGAAGATATTTGTTTCGATCATCTAGGCGTTTTTTTATATTCTGATTCTGAAGATCTGCTATCTCACAGACTTTCCAACCATGTTTCGAAGAACACAGCAAAGAAAAGACATGACCGGCTAATGTCTCGCCAGGCAGATATCTCTTTGAAAAATAATCAAAAATACATAGGAAAAGTTCTGAAAGTTCTGGTGGAAGAGAAATCAGAAGACAATCTATTTATCGGCCGAACATATTTTCAGGCGCCGGAAGTAGATGGAATCACATATATTAATTCAAATCAGTTGCAGCCGGGCAGATTTGCCGGCATAAAGATTACAGACGCTTTTGAATATGATCTGGCTGGGAAAACAGTATGAGCGACCTGAAAAATAAAATACTTTCCATGGCAAGTGAAGATCTTGCGGAAATTGAATACGCGCTTAAACAGAATTTAAGTCCGTATCTTGATCTGATTGAGGAAGTGGCGAGTCATATATTGTTTTCAGGAGGCAAAAGATTGAGGCCTTTGCTGACGATTCTTTCTGCAAGAATTTGTGGTTATAAAGGAGATATGGATAAAACTTATTCCACAATTTTTGAATATTTACATGCCGCCACCTTGCTGCATGATGATCTTGTTGATGGAGCGACTCTGCGGCGAGGAAAGCCTGTAGCGCATTCAATATGGGGGAATCCTGTTGCAGTTCTGACGGGAGATTTCCTTTTAGGGCGTTCGCTCTCAATTGCGGCTGAAATGGGGCTTCCTATGGTAATTAAAATTATCGCAAAAATTACCGAGAATATGTCCCAGGGGGAAATACACCAGTTAACTAGAATCGGAAATTTAGATCTGACCGAAGATGAGTATATGGAGATAATCCGGCGCAAGACCGCTGTACTCATGCAGGGAGCCTGTTGGACTGGTGCCATCATTGCAACTGCTTTGGAAAAAGAGGAAAAAGCCCTTTCAGAATACGGTTTTAATCTGGGGATTGCTTTTCAGATGGCGGATGATTTGCTTGACTATACATCGAATACAAGCATTCTTGGGAAGAAGATCGGAACAGACCTGAAAGAAGGAAAACTCACACTTCCAGTTATATATTCATTAAAAGAAGCCAGTTCTGAAGATAGAATCATTATGGAAAGAATAATTACTGATAAAAATTTCTCTTTTAATGATTTTAAGATATTGATAGGATTATTAGAAAAATGCGGAGGGCTTGAATATACGAAACGACTTGCATCAGAACATATTGAAAAGGCAAAAAAGTCTATTTTGTTCTTTAAACCTTCTGCAACAAAAGATTTACTTTTAAATATAGCTGATTATGCTCTGGTTCGTGAGGCTTGATTATATGTATTTTTTTCCATTGATTCGAAGGTTGCTTTTTGCATTTTTTATACTTGCAGTTGCCGTGAACTTATTCGGTATTGTTAATGCTGAGGAAAATGCTTCGGAAAAAATTATTGAGGTAATAGGAACGGGCGTAATTCAAGACGGTGATGTTGCAAAAGCGAGGGATCAGGCGATTAAAAACAGCCTTGTTTCTGCGGTTGAGTTTGCTGTTGCGGATATTTTGCCCCTTGAGTCGATGATACAGAATTTTGAAACATTAAATGAAATTTTCTATGACAACTCTTCAGAATTTGTTGCATACTACAAAGTCCTTACGGAATTAAAATCCAAAAGAATATACAGAGTACTTGTTCAGGCGACGGTATCAACTTCTGTAATTGAGCAGCAGTTGATAAACGCAGATATAAAGGTTTGCAAAAAAAACATGCCTGACATACTTTTTTTTATTGCGGAACAAAATTTTGGTGATATCTCGCCATGTTACTGGTGGTCGAAAGATTTAACTTTTGTTAAAGGTTATACAGAGATTGCCATGACCGAGAAGATGTTAAAAAATGGGTTCTCTGTAATTGATCAAAAAAGTTTAATAATAAATGATGAATTTGAAACTTTAAAAAATAAAGCTGATCTTGGTAATCAGGATGCTGTGAGCCTGGGAGCTGTTTTGCAGGCAGATGTGGTAATAGTGGGAAATTCTAAAGCAGATATAGCTTCGAATACTATGGGAGGAGATATAAAATCATTTAAAGGCACTGTGCTTGCCCGTGCCTTAAGAACTGACACAGGCGAAGAAATTGCTTCTACCACCCAGACAGCGGTATCAGTTAATAAAGATAATATTGCAGGTGGAAGGGATGCTCTTTCTAATGCAGGATATCTTGCAGGCATTGACCTGGCTTCACAGATAGTCAGGAAATGGCATGAAGAGGTTAAAAAGAGCATTACACCTCTTGTGATCATTGTTGAGGGGACTAAAGCTTTATCAAACTTTGTTATTTTTCGCGCTGAATTGAACAAAATACCTGGTGTTGATTCACAACAAACAAGCGAAATAAAAGCTGATGAGGCAACAATAATTGTAAATTTTCAGGGAAATGCAAAGGAGCTTGCAGATATTTTGATGTTGAAGACTTTTGAATCATTTGGTATTAATATTTACGAAATTTTTCAGAGCCATTTAAGAATCAGACTTGTTTCGAGCTAAAATAAATTGACCATAAATATTCCTAATATTTTAACTGTCATCAGAATACTGCTAACCCCTCTTTTTGTTATTTTTCTGCTGAAAAATTTATTTCCATTTGCTCTTTTAGTTTTTACCATAGCTGCTATAAGTGACGCTTTAGACGGGCTTTTTGCAAGATATTTTAACCAGCATACTGCATTGGGGGCTTACCTTGATCCTATAGCAGATAAGCTCCTTTTAACTTCGGCTTTTGTAAGCCTGGCAATTCTTAAAATAGTACCTGGCTGGCTGACAGTTATTGTGATAAGTCGTGATATTTTGATATTGTTAGGGGTTGCTATTTTTGCAATGATGAATATTAATTTTGAGGTAAAGCCGAGTATCGTCAGTAAATGTACTACCGTTGCTCAGCTTTCCACAGTCTTTATAGCCCTCCTTAATCCGAATCTCCCGGATTTTTATATGATTCAATGGTCATTATGCTGGCTCACGGCCGGGCTTACAATAATATCCGGCCTTCATTATATGTACATAGGCCTGAATATTCTTCAGAATGCTTCGGGAAATAGTCAGGCGCAATAAACTGGGATCAGCTTTAAAAGAATTCCGGAGGCTAAGATGTCAAAAAAGGTTAGAGTCCACGCAATAATAAGCGGCAGGGTTCAAGGAGTTTTTTTCAGGATGGAAACAAAACGTGCGGCAGACAACTGCGAGATTTTGGGATGGGTAAGAAACAGAATAGATGGGACGGTTGAAGCTGTTTTTGAAGGTAATGAAAAAAATGTAAACTCAATTCTTGAATGGTGCAAGAATGGCCCGCGCCTTGCTGATGTTAAGAAAGTGGATATAGAATTGGAAGACTGTAAAGGTGACTATTATGACTTTGAAATCAGATAGTAAGGGCTCGCTCAAAAAGCCTTGGATTATGGTCAATTCTTTTAAGATGGTGCCGAAGGGGAGACTCGAACTCCCATGGAGATACCCCCACTAGACCCTGAACCTAGCGCGTCTACCAGTTCCGCCACTTCGGCATAATCATCATAAATTAAAGGTTGATTTTATGTGAAAAAAGTCTTATTTATTCTTTTTTTTTATTCTTGTCAAGTTCATTATTTTAAGCAGGAAAGTTCAGAATGATAATAATTGAAGATATCAATAAGATAACAAAACCATACAAAAATGCTGTTATTGCAATAGGTAATTTTGATGGCGTGCATCTTGGCCATCAGGCTCTTTTTTGTAATCTGATTAAAAAAGCTATGGCGCTTAATGGCACATCAGTCGCTATGACTTTTGAACCTCATCCTATCAGAGTATTAAAAAATAATAATCATCCCCCTCTCATTACTCTTTATGAACAGAAGGTAGAGCTCATAGAAAAGGCCGGCCTTGATGTTCTTATTTGCATTCCCTTTACACAGGAGTTTGCAGCCATACCCGCAAAAGGATTCGTGGAAGATATCCTTGTCAAGCGCATTGGGATTAAAGCAATTTCAGTGGGCGAAGATTATACTTTCGGGAAAAATCGTGAAGGGAATTCAGGCCTGCTAAAAACTTTGGGAAACCAATATGGTTTTGAAGTAATCGTAATCGACGAGTTGCATATATCAAACACCTATCCTGAAAGAATCAGCAGCACAAAAATACGTGAACTGGTCATGGCTGGAAAAGTTGCTGAATCCCAAAAACTGTTGGGCAGGTATTACCAGATAAAAGGCAAGGTTGAGGTTGGGCGTGACAGAGGGGGAAAACTCCTTGGATTCCCTACGGCCAATATAAATCTATATGATGAACTGAGCCCAAAAATTGGAGTATATGCTGTTATAGTTGAATGCAGGGGGGGAAAATTTAAAGGAGTGGCAAATATCGGATATAGTCCGACTTTTGATGATTATATTTTTACTGTTGAGGCTCATCTGCTTGACTTTAAAGAAAATATTTACGGCCAGAAAATTCGTGTCAACTTTATAGATAGATTAAGGGATGAAAAAAAGTTCTCAAATATTTCAGAACTATCAGAACAAATCAAAAAAGATATAATAAAAGCACGCAAGATTCTATCCTAATAATCCCGTACCGAGCTGGCTTAATCTTCTTCGTATCTGCGTTGCATCGTTCGAATAGTGTTGTCTGCCTGAACAAAAATGGCAACCATGACAATGGGCAACCAACGACAATGGGCAACCAACGACAATGGGCAACCACGGGGGGGTGCCCCTACTGTGAACCATAACCATATTTTCGTATGAAAAAAAACGCAAAAATTTCTCTTGCAATAGGTATTGTAATTTCAATCACTGCATTTTATTTTGCTTTTAAAAATGTTCCATTAAATGAACTTCTAAATTACCTGTCATCAATTAATTATTTATGGTTATTTCCTTCTGTATTTGTTGTTTTTATAAGTTTTGCATTAAGAGCATTTCGATGGATGCTTATATTGGAACCGGCCAGTAAGATCAGTTTTTGGAAGGCATTTCATCCTTTGATGATAGGTTTTATGTTAAACT
>JAJSZP010000101.1 GCA_030262775.1 Deltaproteobacteria bacterium
AGTAGTAATTGTGAAAAGTCTTTGTTTTTCATGGCTTCCTCCTTTTCGGAATATATCAAAAAGATAGGAATCATTGATTAATTTTCAACATTTAAAGGGAACATAGCCTTAGTTTTTGGTGCTGGTGAGCTCCACGTTGGCCATAAAAACAGAATTGAAAAAACGCGCAATCTTTGGTAATCATCATAAAATATGAAGATATCTTTTTCATACCAACGCGACCTTTTTGATATGGACGCTGTGGCCTCAATCACGCACGCCAGTCTCAATGGGCGATCTGGAGCTTTCGTCGATAATATGGTACTTCCGGTTCACCGTTGGTTTCGATACTCAGCAGGCTTTTCTGCCGACTGGGTCCGATGGTTGGTCCGCGAGCGTCACGGTGAATTGTCATCATTCGCTGTCCTAGATCCATTCTCCGGTGTGGGCACTACTCTGCTCGCTTGTGACGCCGAAAACATTCAGAGTTGGGGGTTTGAAACACATCCGTTTGTTTCCCGGATTGCCAATGCAAAACTCCGTGGCATCCATGTTGATCTTTCAACTCTCAGCTCGGTCTTCCAGCGTTTTGTGGACTCCATTCCCGACATGCCAGCGGTCGAGTTAGAGGACACTCCCCCCCTCCTATCCAAATGCTACACGCCAGAAGCATTGTCCCTGCTGTTCACGATGCGAAACCTGTTTTTATCTGAGTTCGACAGAAAGACTCCCGAGTCAGAGTTACTCTGGCTTGCGCTGACCGCAATCCTCCGCACCTGTAGCGGCGTAGGGACTGCTCAGTGGCAGTACATATTGCCCAATAAGAGCAAATCAGGTGTGCAAACGCCATTAGCTGCGTTTCAGTCCAAGGCCACCGAGATGTTGCAGGATGTGGAGTACACTCAGCGCAACGGTTGGTTTTCTGGTAGCCACATCTTGATGACTGATGCGCGCTCCCCTGAGGGTTGTCCACAACTTAAAATTGACGCTGTTGTAACATCTCCACCTTATCCGAACAACTACGACTACGCTGACGCTACCAGACTGGAGATGACGTTCTGGGGCGAGATTACAGGGTGGGGAGACCTTCAAGATGCTGTTCGCCAGCATCTCATCCGCTCATGCTCTCAGCATGCCGCTGCAGAGAAACTTGTGCTTGATGACCTACTTTCAGAACCCGTGATTGATCCAATCAGGGAAGACCTTTCAACCGCTTGCTATACACTATCGGAAGTCCGGAAGACTAAAGGGGGAAGAAAGACCTATCATACAATGGCAGCAGCGTATTTTCGGGATCTCGGTCTCGTGTTCAAGTCATTGCGAGCATTTTGCAGGCCCGGCTCGTTTGTCTGTTTCGTAATCGGTGATTCTGCCCCCTACGGTGTCTACCTGAGTGTTGACACTTGGCTGGGCGAGTTGGCTCTTGCCGCAGGTTTTAGGTCATATTCTTTTGAGAAAATTCGAGATCGAAATATCAAGTGGAAGAACAGAAAACATAGAGTTCCCTTGAAGGAGGGTAGGCTCTGGATCGAAGGATAAACGCATATGGCTGAATCTCCATCTCATAAATTCGGGCAAATCATCGGCAATCTCCTCGAATCTGTCATCGAGCCGTTTCTGTCGGAGTTCGCAAAGGAGAAGCATCTGTATCTTGATTATCAGAAGAATCCTCGCAAAGCAAGGAAGGGAAAGAAGGTTACATGGGAAGACCCTTACGGCAATGTTCATGATCTCGACTATGTTCTGGAGATGGATGGAACGGATAGGATAACAGGCACCCCCGTCGCATTTATTGAGGTCGCTTGGCGTCGTTACACGAAGCACTCGCGCAACAAGGCACAGGAAATCCAAGGAGCCATTCTACCTCTGGCCGAAAAGTTTCAGTGGTCTAATCCGTTTCTCGCTGCTGTTCTGTCGGGCGTTTTCACCGAAGGGTCTCTTGAGCAGCTACGTTCACTTGGTTTTCACATTCTCTACTTCCCATATGACACCTTGGTTGCCGCCTTTGCTGAAGAAGCAATTGATGTCGCCTTCGATGAAACAACCCCAGACGTAGCCTTTCAGCGATGCGTCAAGAAGGTTGAGTTGGCATCTCGACTGAAGATAGAGAGGATCAAGAATCATCTTGTGGCTGCCAATCAGGAACAACTCAATACCTTTATGGCCTCGCTCGCTCAACAACTGTAACCGTATGGTTGAAAAGGTTATTATCATTCCGCTTTATGGCAAGTCGAACAAATTTGCCACAATCGACGATGCGATTAGGTTCCTTGATCAACATAGGAACGATGGTTGCGGTGATTTCCGAAAATACGAAGTCCTCATCACATTTTCAAACGGAGATCGAGTCGAAGGATCGTTCAAGGACAAAGCGAACGCCTTGGAATTCCTTCAGTTCGTTGCCAAGCAATAGAATGGCCAACCAGGCGCTGGAGATGGACTGGGCAAAGCCGTGCCGCTTTTGGAGGGTAGCATTTGACCGATAGTTTTTTACCTTTATCATAGTTTTTCGCTTATCGTTGCCCAGCCACTCAGCTTTACGTTATATTGCTCTCTGAAACTGAGACCTGATGAATAAGGGATTGAGATATATAGTAGAAATCCGGCTTACGGACTATAGCAAAATGACATCCAAAAGCGAGATCGTGGAAGTCTGTACCTACGGTTTCTACTACCTGTTTGACATCATAAATCAACGGCTGATATCTGCCTGGGGAATTAGCAAGGCGCAGAGCGACCCCTCGTGATAAGTCCAGCATGAGAGGGCATTCGCAGAGCTACGGTTCCTTGTATCATCGTGGTCACGCTATTGCTGCACACTTTGGATTGCGGAATTTCGTGAAGAAAGGAGGTAAACTTCTATGAACGTGGTTCTCAAAAAACAGTTAAATGAAATGACGGACAGTGAACTTAAATATCTCCTTAAAAGAGATTACTTGAGAAGGCTTACCCGCTACAGGATGACAGACGATTATTACAGGGCAAAATATGAGATAGACTTAGATAAGTTCGAGAAGGCAAATATTGTTCGCGACCAAAACTATAGCTTTGAGGTGGAATCGCATGCTCAGGAATGGGAACTTGCAATTGATGGTATAAAGACGATCAAAAAAAGCTGAAGGAGCTTTCTCGTGAAACTTAGCGGTATTATTAGCGAAGCCAATGATGCCGCAAACAAATACAACTTGCAGCTTGTGGAAACAGACAGTACCGATAATATCATTAGCCTGAAATTATTGATAGACAACGATCTGTTTATCCAGGTATATGGAAATACACAAAAGGACAAACTTGCCCTTGTTTTTAAAAGAAGAAGACTTTATGGGTACGACTCCCAGGGTGGCAAGTACCACTGTCATCCCCTTGATGCTCCCGATGAACATCTCTTTGTTGATGACAGGAAATCTATCAGAGACTTTGTTTGTGAATCAATGGAATTCCTGGAAAGCAGGGATATATTATAGACCTGATGAATAAGGGATTGAGATGTTTCACGTGGAACAGCGGTTAACAGATTTAATAGAAGGGCTTTCTAAAATTTTTATTATGAGCCATAAGGTTTTGAATTGAGTAAAAGCAATAGATGTCTGTGTGTTGACCTTCAGACTTTGGAGTACGGGAAGGCCTGGGATTTGCAGACAAGTCTTGTTGACGCCAGAAAAAAGAGCATTGTTGACAGGGATGTCATTCTGCTGCTGGAACATCCATCTGTTTTTACGCTTGGCCGCAGGGGCGGACTGGATGATCTTACGGTTCCCAGGGATGTGCTTGAAAAATCAGGAATTCAAGTGTTTCACGTGGAACGAGGTGGCGTTATTACTTTTCACGGTCCAGGCCAGCTTATTATGTATCCAATAATTGACCTTAATGCCGCCAGGATGAGAGTGGTGGATTATGTTGAAAAACTCGAAGAAGTCATGATCAGGACGGTTGCGGATTCGGGAATTATAGCTGAGAGGAATTCGCTTAACAGGGGAATATGGGTTGGAAATAAAAAACTGGGAAGTATAGGCATAGCAATTCGAAAGGGAATATGTTTTCATGGCATGTCCTTAAACGTTAATATTTCAATGAAGCATTTTGGCTGGATGAATCCATGCGGTCTTAAACAAGTAGAGATATCATCCATGCAGCGGGAACTTTCGCATAAAGTATTAATGAGTAAAGTCTGCGGGGCAATAAAAAAACATGTTGAATCAGTGTTCGGGATTAATCTTATAAAGACAGGTTTGCCGGAACTGTTAAAGAAATTAAACAAGAGTTATGATTCAGAATCAAATATCAAAAAAACGTTTAAGAAAACCCGACTGGCTGAAACGGAATCTGCCATCAGGTCCCACATATGAAAAAGTAAGAAAACTGCTGAGCAAAAGCAGGGTTCACACCGTATGCCGGGAAGCCAGGTGTCCGAATATGTGGGAATGCTTTTCCCGACATACTTCCACATTCCTGATTATGGGGCCGAACTGCACGCGTAACTGCAGTTTTTGCGCGGTTGAGCAGGGCCCTTCGGGGCCGCCTGATATAGAAGAACCTGCAAGGGTTGCAGAAGCTGCAAAAAAAATGAAACTGAAATATGTTGTCATAACCTCTGTTACAAGGGATTCTCTGCCTGATGGTGGAGCCGGTCATTTTGCAGAAACTGTCAGGCAAGTGAAAAACAGAATTCCGGATGCGCTTGTAGAAATTTTGATACCGGATTTTCTGGGAGATGAGAAAGCGCTTAATATAGTAATGGAATCAAACCCCGATGTTTTAAATCACAACATTGAAACAGTAAGTCGCCTTTATCCTTTGGTACGGCCTGAAGCTGATTACCGCCGTTCGCTTGCAGTCCTGAGGCAGGTCAAAAAAATAAACGCCTCTGTCCTCACAAAGTCAGGCATGATGCTTGGACTTGGAGAGTTTTCCGGAGAAGTCGAGGAAACGTTGAAAGATCTGGTCGAAGCAGGCTGCAATATGCTGACACTTGGACAGTATCTTCAGCCTTCAAAAAAACACATAGAGGTTGATCGTTTTGTTTCTCCAGGAGAATTTGATGACTGGAGAAAAACTGCTCTTGAGACAGGTTTTTCCGAAGTTGCCAGCGGGCCTTTTGTAAGAAGTTCTTATCATGCAAAGGAACTGTATACGAAGGCAATGAGTCAAGTATATTCGGGATGTTCTGAAATCCCGATCCCATGAAAATAGTTTTAAATTTTTGAGGGATGTTAAATTTTTCGGCAATGCTTTAAAAGCGGAGCAAAAACTTTTTCTGCAATTTTTCTGAATTCTTTATCAAATGGATCTGTTTTTCTGAAACAAAGATTATAATAAGGATTATCTGACTCGCTCCAGCCACCTCTGTAATATTCTCCAGTCCATTTTTTTCTTGAGTAATTCAACGCATTCTGCTGATTTTCTTTTTTTATCAATGTTCTTTTAGCATAATCAAACGATGTCTCAGGAAAAAAGTGAATCGGTTTTGATAATCCCTGCCAGTATAATGCAAGCAGATTCTCTAAGATATCTTTATTTTCTTTAACAGGATCAAATTCCCATGTTTCATTTTTACAAACAAGATGGCTTTTTTTAGGATAGTTTTGTTCAGTTGATGAGCAAAGAACAAGGTGACGGATCCAGGATTTTAAAAGATCTTTTGACTTCCTTTTTGCGTAACGGATATTAACCAGGCCAAACTCAAAAATATTATCCAGCACACCGGTTATTTTAAAATCTGAAACATCCAGGTCAACTTTAACAGGAGAAAGATTTTTGTTATTTTTTTTAAAATTGTCTATTCTGCTGACAAAATTTTTTACATTAACTTCTGATTCTCTGTAGTAATGCTCCCCTACATTGCCGTAAGGAAGTCGCCCCATTGCTCTATATACAGGCAACGAACGCTTTAAGTCAAAGCCTGATATGCAATTTTGAAAAAGTTGCTGCTCTACATGGTATTTTTCAATGCCTTCTAATGTAAATGCTTCCCTGTCTTCTGAAACAGGCAATGTTTCTTCAAAAAATATTTCGAGTCGCCTTTCAATCAGAAATTTGGCAGGATTGGTGAAAAAAAAGCATAAGGTTTCAAGATCCAGAATTTTCCATTCTTCTGACGGCTCTGAAAGCCCTGTTGAAACAAAAGGTAAAGCCACTTCAGATTTAAAAGCTTTTCTGCCGGCAATAAAATTTTCCTCAGCATAACTGAACAGATTACTGTCTTTTTTAAAATACTCAGGAGAAAACGCCTGTAGTCTGTGCCTGGTAATAACGTGATCAAGAATGCATTTTTCTGGAACATAAAAACCTTCCTCAATGTAGTCGAGCAATTCACTTACAACAACAGAGGGAGGAATCTGAGTGTTGTCTTCGATGCTCTGCCCCACATAACTGATATAAAGCTTTTTCCTTGCCGAAATAAGCGCTTCAAGGAAAAGATATTTATCATCATCTCTTCTTGATCTATCTCCAGGCTTTGGGTTTTTTGTTATAATATCAAAGCTTAAAGTTTTTGAATTGCGCGGGAATGCGTCATTATTCATACCTGCAAGGCATACAACCTTAAACGGGATACTTCTCATTGGAAGCATCGCACAAAATGTAACCCCTCCCGCAATAAAACCCGAGCCTGAAGTCTCACGTTCAAAACGCGTCTCAAGATATGTTTTTATAACCTCAATATTTATATTTTTATCAAAACCGGACAGGTCATGCTTTCTTGATATGTCATCAAGAATATAGCGTATAAGCTGTATTTCATATTCAACATTATCGTCATTCCGCGGGAAAAATCCGTCAATTATAGAGTTAAAAATATCAACCCATTTGGATAATGTTTCAGGTTGGCTCAGGGCATTTACACACTTAAAAACTCTGTCCAGAAATTCAAGAAATCTTCCCAGGATTTTGACCTCATTTCCTTCAATATTGTCATAGGGAAGAATTCCGCAAAACATATCTCTTTCATGACCGGGCATTGCATATCCCAGCAACATCCTTTCAATGCCGGCTTTCCAGGTGTTTTCATGGAATGCAGGAAGATTTAACCTGGTTCGGCTTGCAGCATCAATTCCCCACCTGATTTTTGTATCATTTATCCAGCGTCTGATAATCTGTATATCTGATTCAGTCATTTGGAATTTTTTTTTTATCCCTGACGATTCCAGAAGAGAAATAATCCGGTCTGCACCCAATCTGCTGTTTTTCAGATCAAGTATTGACAGAAATGATTCAATAATTCGTTTTTCCTTTCTAATACTGCGGTCTGCAATGCTGAAAGGAATACGCAATGAATCCTTTGCCTGAGCATCAAATACAGCATGGATAAATGGAGCATACGTATCTATGTCCGGTGTCATTACGATAATATCTTTTGGTTTAAGATCCGGGAGTTCTTCGAACATGGCAAGCAAATTATCGTGCAGCACCTCAATTTCTCTCATTGGGCTGTGGCATGAATGAACCTGAATGGAGGTGTCTGTCTCAATATTAACTGAGAACTTATTTTTCGCATGTTCTCTATTTTTTAAATATAATATATCTGACTGAACGCATGAGAGCATGTCATATTCCGCCCGGTCCTCGAAAAGTTCATACAATTCGCAGTCAAATCCACTGATAAGTTCAAAAAAATCTTTTCCCTGCTTCCCCATAGATGCAAGAAGCCTGTTGCCGGTTTCAAGATGAAGTTCATCTAATGCGGAAATTCCTGTGACGTATTTTTTCTTGATTCTATTTTTTTCTTTCTCGGAAACAATATCTGCCCAATAAACCATACAAGGATTCAGAGCAAAAAAAATAACCTGTACAATGCTGGATAATTCTACAAATACTTGTGTATGAAATGCTGGAAGATAGGATATGCCGAATATAAATATTCTATCAGGAAGATCAGCTATTTTATCTGATTTGTCCCTGACTTTTTGTATAAAGGCTTTTCTCAGCCAGGCCCTGTGCTGATTTTTATTGCCGGATATAAGTTCACGCCACAGTTTTGCCTGCCAGTGGTCTTCTTTTCCCTCTTCCCACTTGAAGATAATCTCCGGCCGGAAAACAAGGTACTGGTCAAAAGTCTCTGAAATTTTTTCAGACAACTGAAAAAGCTTTTGCTTATTTTCATCATCTGTCAGATATTTTTTAATGCTTTCAAAGCCTGACCTGTCCCGGCATTCCGGCAAGATATCCATAATTCTGAAAGTCATAACATCAGGATCAAATAGAGACTCCTCAGGCATATCCGGCATTAGTTTTTTAAAAATCTCATTTAAGCAGGTATTCGGAAAGGGGAAAAATATGTTTGCGCTGATACTGTTGTGCCTTGCCAGCTCCATTGATAACCATCGTTTTATTCCTTTGTTTTGAACAACGATAAGTTCAGCAGAAAGTGGAGAGGATAGAGTACAGCCAACAGTATTGCCTATTATTTTTGATAGTTGTTCGGACAGTATCTCAAGGTGGTTGCTGGTAAAAATATTTAGTCCAGGCATAATTCTTTTTGATATTGGTCGAGTGACAGAGTGGGAAAATGGTTGAGTGGTTGAACTGTTGCATTTTTTATAAAGTTTATCTGTGACATGCGTTTACGTCAATATGAAAAGTGTTATAATATCTCGTTATATCTTAGAGTTAACCCAGGCCGGTTTTGAAGCTGAACCGCATTTTATAACGCAGAACATTCTACTTGAGTAGCAATTTTAAGTCAAAATATCTTTTTCGGTATGTAGCGTTGCCAAAAAATGAGGGAATTGTTTTTTAGGGCGAGGATGGTTGTTGACTACTGAGCAGGTATAAAAGTTAGAATAGGAATTTGAAAACTCATTATGAGAGTGACCTGGAGCAGCCGTTCTTAAATTTAAGCGCCCGCTACTCCAGGTTGCTTTGAGTTTTCAAATTTTTGTGGAATAAATTTACCGTGAAGTGCGAGCAGGGCAATCGCATATCTTCTGCGGAACAAAATATGCTGACAGGTCAGAGTTTGTCATTGTTCTTAAGCCACATAGCTGATTGATATTATATATTGAAAAGCAATGATCGCCAACTTGTTGAATACATTAAAAAAATCTAGACTTTTCACCATCTTTGTGTTAACCTTTTATATTATTAACAACTGAAGTTTCACCGTTTTTTACGAAAGTTTAAAGATTATACAAATTATTTATCTAAAAAATCACCAATTGGCATGAAAATTGAATTTCAATTTCTATGCCACTATTCAT
>JAJSZP010000102.1 GCA_030262775.1 Deltaproteobacteria bacterium
CTCGGTGATTTGGAGTAGTAATTGTGAAAAGTCTTTGTTTTTCATGGCTTCCTCCTTTTCGGAATATATCAAAAAGATAGGAATCATTGATTAATTTTCAACATTTAAAGGAAACATAGCCTTTTGTTTTGCCCATTTGGAAACCGAATAATGTGAACATGGATATCAGCACATCGGTTAATAGTCAATATTTTTGCGACCAGGGGCGTCGAAAGCCGAAGGCAAACGCAGCAATTATTCCTAATGCAAATGGATGGTTCTGCAAGAGGCTCCTTTTAATAATACTTTTCTTGCTTCTTTCTGACCGCTTTTTGTTAAAAATAATTTTTCTATCATGCTGTTCAGCCTTTCAAAATTTATCGGCTTCTCATCATGCTTTTTCTCAAGGTTTGTGATCAAGTCTGCATCATAAACCGCCTTGGAATTTATTGTCTCTTCCGGCCTTGGATGATGGTGTCCGACTATATCGCAAACCTCTTCTATTAGTTTTTCGTTTGCCCCTAGTTTAATCAAAATGTTTTTTGCTATGATAGGGCCTTTCTGTTCCAGGTAGTTCGCCGCGTTGCTATGGTGTTCCCGTTCTGCTTCATGGAGATCAATATCGTGAAGATACGCAGCAGACAAAATAACCGCAAGGTTTCCGCCTTCGCTTTTGCCGATCCGCTCTGCATAGTGGGCCACCTTTATTGCATGACTGATCTTTTTGAAATCCCGCTTGAAATACTTTTTCATTTCTAAAGCCACTCGGTCCTTTAACAGGTCTTCTCTCTTGGCTAAAAGTTCCAAAGGAAGATCCTCTACGCACTGCGCTGCATACTGGCAGTAAGCGGCACAGCCAAAGTCCATTTTAGGATTTATAAACTTATGCCCGCAATCGCGGCATGTTCGCGTTGAGTCATCCTTGAAAAATTCAATATTCTTGCCGCACTTAGGACATTTAACATCAAAAATAGCCCCTGATTTCCAGTATCTTGTGTCCTGTCCCGGGCATTTCATTATAATTCCTCCGTAAAATTTAATCTTAAGATGATTCAACCTATATTGAGCAATTTTTGCGAAGAAATGCGCTGCGATATTGATGCAGCAAAGTTTGCGAAACTAGTAGGCATACCAACGGATACGTCGAGACTTTTAGCGAGTCCTCAATGTGCAAAAGATTGGTGCAGATCAAGTAAAAAATTGCTAAATTTAGGTTCAATATTCCTTCATTTTTGTTCACATTAAATTAAAATAAACATTATTTTAACTAAAGTCAAAAAAGATGAGGTGCCGTGTACGAAAACGTAACCAAGCATACAAAATTCGTAACCTAAAACGCTACAAATCTATTGTGAATTTATCGAATGATCAACATTTCAACAAGTTGGTTTTTTAGCACATATCTGGAATCTTCTTTGCAGCTCAAAGCCCTACCCTTAACACTTTGATTTTACGGATGTTTTTAAAATGCTCTACGTGGACGTCTGCACCACGGCCCGGTGCAGTCTGGAAAAACACGACTGATGCAGAACGACTGACCCATAATCACCATCGGTTGCCAACTTTGCCATCAATACTCTCAAAGACGTTCCAACTGCTTTCATCATTATGAAATCTGTCTTCTGTCATTTGATGGCTGTAAAGTGCATTATAAACAGGCTGGAACAACTCTTTGAGCATCTTTAAGCCACTTGCGATGGTTTCAGGGGAAATGGGTGAGCCCAGCTCTGCATACTGATTCAAAAGACGATTAGTTGGCTGGCAGTAGTGAAATTTGTTTAAAAGGACTGCTTCCCGGATTGAGATTCAGTATGGACTTTTCGGGATAACCTTGGGAGGCATGGGTGCTATAATTGTATTGGGAACACCCTTGCACGAACAGCATTTTTTCATAAAACAGCGTATAATCCTACGGTTATATGCCTTGACTTCAACTTCAATGTTTTTTGCTTCCTTGCTTTCATCGGGTATATACGGTTTACCGCAATTAGAGCATATCGGATCTTTTGAAAAGTTAGCCGATTTTTCTTTCTCGGGAAGATCGGGGCGTTTTGTACGTCCATGCCCCTCACTGCAGGGTTAGTGACCACGAGGGCATTTGGGATTCGAGGATTTTGATTATCCACGAGATATTAAGCATGTAACAAAAATTTAACACAGCCGTAATAACCCTGTAACACTGAAGTGGTTTAGAAAGAACAAGAACTTGAGAAAAAAGCAGGGAGCAGGGCTTGGAAAACGGATCCGAAACACAGTGACCAGCAGGATGTCAGGGCATTTATGTAGGCCGCATATCCAGGGAAAAGAACCTTTCCGATTTCGTGGATATAAGCAAAAGTCTGGCAGAGATCAGAAGCGATTTTCATCTTATCATGGTGGGCAGCGGCCCCTATCTTCATGAAATGAAAGTTGACTTGAACGGGTTGCCTGCTATATTCACTGGCTTTCTCGAAGGGGATGAACTTGCTCAGGCATATGCGTCGGCAGATATTTTTATTTTTCCCTCCACTACGGATACCTTTGGCAATGTAGTGTTGGAAGCCCAGGCTTCAGGACTCCCGGTTATCGTATCAGATGAAGGGGGACCTAAAGAAAATCTTATCCCAGACAAAACCGGATTTATCGTGCCTGCAAAAAACCCCGGGGCTCTTTCGGAAGCTGTTTTCAAACTCATGAACAATCCCCAACGACTTAAAAAGCTGAGGTTTGCGATGATAAAGCCTTTCGAAAATTTTAATCAACTGATTGCTCTATTTTCAGATCTAAGATGCAACCGGATTCCGGGACAGCTTGTAATACAGTTGACAGATAGATGCAATGCCTTCTGTCCCCAATGTGGTATGAGGGTAACGAAAAAATTTAAACGTTCCACATTATCTGCTGATAATGTCAAGCGCATTATTGACGCTGCAGCACAAAAAGGAGTTAATGTGGTAAGCTTTACAGGCGGGGAACCTTTCCTTTTTTTAGACCGGCTTGTCATGTTTATCAAGTATGCAGGAGAGGCAGGAATTGAGTATATACGTACGGGAACAAATGGTTTTATGTTTGCAAACCACCATAGCGCTCATTTTGAATCAAGAGTAAAAAAGGTTGCGGAAACATTGGTCAGCACCCTCCTGCGAAATTTCTGGATCAGTATTGATTCGGCTGTTCCCTCTGTGCATGAGCAGATGCAAGGGCTTCCTGATGTTATTGCCGGTATTGAGAAGGCTCTTCCCATATTTCACGAACAAGGGATATATCCTTCGGCAAATCTCGGAATTAACCGAAATGTGGGAGGAGACATGACCAAAGGCCTCCGAGTGAATGCCATCATAGAAGATGACGACTATCTCGGGTCCTTCTACATTGCATTTAAAAAGGCTTTTAGAGAATTTTACTGTTTGTTATCAAATTGGGATTTACAATGGTGAACAGTTGCTATCCCATGAGCATTGACCATAAGGGAAAGGACGATTCCGGTTTGCGCCCTGTTTATGCGGCTAATTCAAATAGTTCCATAGTAAGGTTCAGTGCAGTTGAGAAGGCATTGCTTTTTAAGGCCCTTCTTGAGACGACTACGGAATTCAGGCACCAAATTCGGTTATTTTCACCCAGAAGCTCCCTTTATGTCCTTTACAGACAGTATGTATATGATACGAACGCAGGCTATCCCTGTAGAGGGGGAATTGATTTTTTCTTTATTGACGTCAAAGACGGCAACACTTATCCATGCGGTTACCGTGGCAACGAGAATCTTGGCAGGTATTGGGATATGGACATGAATGCCCGGGATCGCATTATTAACGATTGCCGCCTCTGTGACTGGGAGTGTTTTAGAGATCCATCGGAGCTTTTTGGACCGATCCTCAATGCCTTTCATCGTCCGGTAGACCTTATGAGGAAATTTTTCCGCGACACAAAATACTTTAAGTTGTGGTTTGATGACCTCAGGTATTACCTGGCCTACGATTTTTTCAATGGACGTTTACCACCCGATTTTAACCGCATGGGAATGTCAGGCAAGAATCCAGCCTTGCAAGGATCAGAGCAATGACTGCCATACGCATGCCGATCGGTTATTCCAAATCTGTTCAAAAACATATGAACGCTCCTGATACGCCTTCCGGTCTGCTGAAAATCATGAGTCTTCTGGAAATGCCCCTTACGTCGGGAGGAGCGTTAATCGAATCACTTCCGTTTTCTGCTTATGACGTGACGGCAGGATCGGAAACCGAATTGCAAACCGCAGTTTGCGGAAGCAAAGACGATGTTGATCTGGCCATTGCAATCGAACAGTCCTCTTATTATCGAAATATCGTCAAACGCGCGGCGACAGGAGAATCGCCTCGAAGGCTGATCAGAGATATTGAAAACTATCTGGCCAATGCCGACATGGTGTGGGAGCATAGCTGGGTACGGCTACCACGTCACACTTTGTGCGAATACGCCAACGCCGTTTTTGCAAGGGATCTTCAGGCTGACAAACAAAAGGTTAACAGCCCGTTACGCCGTGATGCAAAGCGTTTTGTCCTGACAATCGGCGGGGTTGAATATTTAAGATTACCGGTGAGTTATTTGCTGAAACTGTCGCTGGCCCATGCGATCGGCAACAAGGACATTGATCCCCTTATCAGGGATGCAGGAAAGAAAATGATGGGTCATTTTCTCAACGATAATACTTCACCCGAGACGCATTCATTCTGCCCAGTTCCAATGACGCCCGATCATCATATGGGGAAAGGAATAGCAGGTGAAACATCATTGCGATTTCTTTTGTCCCAGTTTCTGATCCAATACGCAAACCGTCGATTTGGGCTTCTTGACAGCGGCCAACAGGTTCAGACCTATTTTGCGCCCCATCCACCTGTCCGCCAGAGGCAGTTGAACGAATTGATTCCTGATGCCTTTTACAGGGAACTCTATATGAGTCCATGCCTTTCAGGATGGGATCAGGGCGAGATTAAGCGACGTTACATGGGATTATGCCACGAGGTCCTTTCCCGCAGCCAGCTCAACGCAGTGGTTAAATTAAAGGAAGCCGGCATCATTACAAATAATCTGGTGGTATTGCCGAATACATCCAATATCAGCCTGGCCAATAACGGCATCCACGTCAGCCTGGGCAGTCGCAAGCTGACCCGATTGCTTGGCAATCCTAAATCCGGATTTACCGCAACAGATGAGAAATACTATGGTGATCTCGTGATCAAGATCTGCGAGCATTTTCTTCCTCTGTTTGTCGGAGCCTATTCAGCAGCTCCCTACCGTCTTGATTTTCAGGATTTTCATCCGGAGAAAGTTCTCGGGTTTTTGCCACATGAACTTGATTACACTCACCTGAGAATGATTTGGCGGAGGTGGAAGAAAAAAGCCTGCATGAAGTTCTTCGGTTATTCCCTGACTCCGTTTGGGCCCGAATGGCTTGATAGCGCTGTCAGCCGCTTTTTGTGTCTGAAGGGCGATTATGTGTGCGATTTTCGGTTGATCAACTACCCTGTGGCTTTGCTGAGTACCGACGAAAGTCCGGCCATTGACGGACGGCTCGGCAGTGAGCAAAAGCTTAAGGATGATCTTGCCTCCATGGGTGTCTTCCATCAGGATATGCCGCTGTATGTGCTGTATCGATTAAGAGTTTTCGATACTATAGGTTTTTCCGGCTTTGAAGGACGTTATTACAGCCTTTTTAACAGGTTTATGGACGATATGGCCCAGGCCGTAAACCTGCAGTTGCTGATAACGGCTCTGGCTTACAAATACATTTTTCAGCGGCAGGTTTCCCATGTGAATATTCCCGATGATCCAACCGTAGAGAGTGAACGTCGCCAGATTTTTTTTGGGGCAGCCATCGGCATACCAACTTTTTTTGTGCACAAATCAACCGTAAATCAGTTTATGGAAAAAATTTTGTGCAGGACACACAACATCAGAAAGAGCCGGCGTTATGCAGGTTTTTTGCGGGTGCATAATATCGAATACCGCAGGGCTCTTTTGCGTGTCATCCGTGAGGACGCAAAAGATCTGGTAAAAATAATGCATCCCGAAGAAACGCTTAACGACCTTGAACGGCGTATAAACAAGCCTGAAGAGTTTTCCGCTGCCGGCCATCTTACCCGGAAAATCCTGGACAGCGCTTCGGCAAAACATTCCACACAGCTTACCGCTGATGAATTCAACCTGGCTGCGGAAAAATATTACCGTGAAGGGTTAAAGAAAAAGCACATGCAGGAAGGACTTGATCTTTTTGCCTGCGCACTGAAAAAGCTTGATTCCTGGAATACCTGGCGTGGAGGATTTTATAATAAGGCTTTGTTGAAAATTCTGGACGGTAGAAATGCTGTGAATTTTCTGGCTGAAAGTGAAAAAGCAGTTCTTGACGAAACGTTGTCATCAAAATTACTGGAACAGCTAATTCACCTGATGCTGCTTGTGTTTTATCAGTTCAATCAGCAATGCATACAGGCAAACCATGACTAACTACGGCATGTCATGCACAATGTCCCACCAATATATTGAGCGTGTCTCCGGTGATGTCCGCACAGAAAGATTTTTCTGTGACCGTCTGATCAATATGATTTACTCCAGTGTACGGGAAAGAGCGCCGGTTTTGTACCAGGCCCTGACTTCGTCGCGGATATCAGAAATACTGGCTTTTATCAATTACAATCTGCCCATGGGCGCAAGGTTGACAGGAGGCCAAAACCTGTTAAGCGAACTCGGAGTTGATCTTGGCGAATGCGTTGAGCCTGTATCAAGGCTTAACACCGCCAGAAAAATATTCGAACGGCAGATCAAGTATTGGCTATGCCGACCCATGCCTCAGGATGACGCTGTCGTGGTATCGCCGGCAGATGCAAAAATGCTGGCCGGCTCCCTGGCCATAGATACCCCTCTTTTTATTAAAGAAAAGTTTTTTAGCTTTGAAGACCTGCTTGGGGCGGACCGGACAGTCTGGCTCAAGGCGTTTGAAGGCGGTGATTTTGCAGTCTTCCGGCTGACTCCTGAAAAGTATCACTACAATCACGTGCCGGTAACGGGCACAGTGGCTGATATTTATGAAATTCCTGGTTATTACCATTCATGCAATCCGTTTGCGGTTATTTCCGAAATAACTCCTTATTCCAAAAACAAACGCGTAATTACTGTAATCAATACCGATGTCGAAGGAGGCAACCGTATCGGACTTGTGGCGATGATTGAAATCGTTGCTCTGATGATTGGCGGTATCTTCCAGTGTTACAGCGAATGTCGATATGACGATCCTGTGCCGGTCAAACCGCATATGCAGCTTATCAAGGGACAGCCAAAGAGCCTTTATCTGCCCGGCAGTTCAGTTGATGTGCTCCTTTTTCAGAAAAACCGAATCACTTTTGATGCGGATATTGTGGCCAATCTGCATCGGCGTGAGGTGCAAAGCCGTTTTGTCAGCGGGTTTCAGAAACCCCTGGTAGAGACCGAAGTCTCTGTACGTTCGTCAGTGGCGCGAAGAAAGAATTAGGTTCACGGTTTTTTGAGGGGGTGAAAACAGCTATGGCAAACTTTGTTTTTATTCTATGTCTGGCAGGACCGCTAAGCCTTTTGTTCTGCTGGAGCTTCAAGTATCTGCCGCAGGAGCGATGGCAGATACTATGTGCGGTTCCAGGGATCAAACGGATGGACGGCAACTGGCAGGGGGTGAATCTTACCTATTACGGTCTGTTAACAGCCAATGCCTGTGTTTTTGCCGCAATGTTGCTTTTTGTCCTCCTAAGTTCAGCAGGGCTTCTGACCCCGGTCATTTTTTTTGTCACAGCGATGGTTTTTTCCATTTGCGTACCGGCATCCAGGCTGATTGCAAGGTGGGTGGAACATAAGGCCTTTACCTCCAGTGTCGGGGGGGCTTTTTTTGTCGGTCTTTTGCTTATTCCATGTCTGTTGCTTTTAGTCCGGCATATTGTCCATCCCTGGACTGATATGCATCTGCCGGTGATGACTGTTCTGGCCGCTATTGGCATTGCTTATGCTTTTGGCGAAGGTATCGGCCGGCTGGCCTGCATCAGTTTCGGCTGCTGTTACGGCAAACCTGTTGCAGAACTGACGCCGTTTTTTCAAAAGATTATGAGGCGTTTTTGCTTTGTATATTACGGTGCAACCAAAAAGATTTCCTACGCGGATGGGCTGGACGGAAAGAGGATCGTTCCTGTCCCGGCCTTTACAGCGCTGATTTGCTGTTTAACCGGGTTGGTTGGGATCGCCCTGTTTTTAAATGACAGGCAGGCCGAGGCATTTTTGCTGACTGTCCTGGCAACTCAGATCTGGCGTGTGATTTCAGAGTTTTTAAGGGCAGATTACAGGGGAAGCGGCACAATTACAAAATATCAAATCATGGCCGCAATCGGGGTTATTTACGCTGTTGGCCTGACCTTTGTTTTTGAGGGCGCTGTGGCGACAAACTGCGATATAATGCGGGGGCTGAGGGCGCTATGGCATCCGGCCATAATTATTTTCTTCCAGGTTTTGTGGCTTGGTATTTTCCTTCATTTCGGAAAAAGCAAAGTTACCGAAGCCGTGCTGTCATTTCATGTCATCAAAGAACGTATTTAGTGCCCGAACGAAAACTGCTAATTTTTCCAATTTCTGCGTCAGGCTTAAATTTTAATCATAGAAATACTCAATGTATTCCTGTGGTTAAAATTTGCGCTTTCCTTTTCAAAGAAATTAGAAAATCATATTGGTGCAATCTGGAATTTTATCCACCATTATAACGCTGAATTGGAGTTTAGGAGTGTCTGAATACAATCACTACATGTTAATCACTACCATTTTTTCGAGCAACATTTAAGTAATAGAAAGGTTGACAATTAATTTTTCACTGTATATGCAGAAATTTACAAACTTATTTTTATGTAACAGTTTGATGAAACAAACCGGACGCGGGTGAGCTTAAGGTGTAATACATTCAAAACAGGAAACTGTTTGAGGGCGTGGAGGAAGCGTGAGCTTTTCATGGTTTGAATATATTATACCTGAAGCAACGATTCCATATGGCATGATAACCAATTGATTATCAACAGGTTATATGGCTATTGGTAATTGCTGTCCCTGAAGCGGATATATTAGAATTTGGATAACCGCGCCCTATGGGCGGGGGTAAAAATAGCTTTGCGTAGAGATCTGCCCAGATGTATTTCCTAATTGAGTTGTTCCCGCAATTCAAAA
>JAJSZP010000103.1 GCA_030262775.1 Deltaproteobacteria bacterium
GAAATACCGTCTGAAGCAATAATTACATCATATCCCTGGAGTGAAAGATTCAATTTTAAACCTTCCGCTATATGTCTCTCATCTTCAATTACAAGAATACGCTTCTTATCGGCATCATTCATAGGGGCGCTCTTCAAGTTTTATTGGGCAAAATTAAAGTAAAAACCGATCCTTTTCCTATTCCTTTACTTTTCGCAATGACTTTTCCTTTATGGATTCGAGCAATATTCTGGACAAGATGCAGGCCAAGGCCGCTGCCTTTTGCTGACATATTATCAGACCGACCCGCCTGATAAAATTTCCTGAATATTTTCTTGGTTTCATTTCTGTCAAATCCAATCCCGTTGTCCTCAAAATGTATATGTAATTCACGCTGTTGTGGCTCAAAAGTAATATCTATTTCGGATTTTTCCGACGCGTTATATTTAACAGCATTAGTCAAAAGATTCATAAGGAGCATCTCAAATAAAGACAAGTCTATCTGATAAAAAAATGATCGACCGGATGGATTATGAATATTTATCTCGCAATTCTGAAAAAGATGGTTGTTGTTTTTAATAAGAAATTGTTTAATTACTTGATTGATATCTGCTATAGAAAAATTTCCTTTATAATTCTTGCTTTGAATTCTGGCAAGATTTAATATGCGGTTTATGTTGTCAGAAAGCTGGGTTACATCCTGAAGCATATAGCGGATGTATTTAAGCCGATCTTCTCTGGAAAGCTCATGTTTTAAAAATGTTTCCAGATATAACTTCAATGAAGTAACTGGAGTTTTCAGCTCATGGGTAAAATTATTGATAAAATTATGCTGCAGCCTATACAGTTGTGCTGTTTTCTGGGTATATACAAATATCATTAGTATACCCATAAGAATTATACCAACCAGAATCGAAAGAACCATAATAACTACCCAGGTCTGAGGTTCCAGAACCTGACTGGGATCAAGGTCAAATTTTAAGATAACAGCTTTAAGTCCTGTGCTGACCTCCATATACCAGTGGATGTACAGAACCAGAGACAATGCCAGGGCTACTACCGATAAAATAAAGATAAGAATCGGATGAAAAAACAGTTTTGATTTATCCATAATTTCAGCCTTCGCAGGAATCCGAAAATTAATACCACAATTTATTGAAATATTACAATCTTAGGAAGGTGTACGAAATAATTTACCCAACTATGCATCACAGCTTCAGGCTGCCTTTGTCCGATTTCAAATCCCAAAAGATATTGAAATAGCTCGCTATTCCTTCAACTTTTGTGATCTGAGATCAAACAAATTCGACCCAAATCTGTGCGCCTACTTGTAGAAGTTATTTCGTCCACGTTCCTTACTTTATTCGTAATCGTCCACGGCTTACCTTGGGTTAGTTTAAACCTAAATTAAAGATTTGTAAAACTTTTGTAAAATATAAAAACATTACTGTAATTTTTAATGTTCTATATTATAAAAGTCTTTTGCAACTTAGTAAGTTAAAATTAAAACCTAAATTGAGCGATTTTTTGCGAAGATATGTGTTGAAATCTTGATGCATAAGGATTTGCAAAAACCGCAGGCATACCCGTGGATATGCAGAGGTTTTTTGCTAAGCCTTTATGCGCAAGAGATTGGGCAAAGGTGGCCTAAAACTGTGATTTGAGATCGGGCAAAGGTGGCCTGAAGCTGTGATGCATAGTTGTAGAAGTTATTTCGTCCACGTTCCTTAGGTAAAAGGGTCAATAAATGAGAAACTATTATCATGAATTTCATATTCCGGTTATGGGTACCGGCCACTCTGTTGATACACCTATACGTGTAGCGTGTTTAGGCATTACATCGGTTATATCTATAGTTGATGATCTGTTGCTGGAAAAAATCCGAAAATATTATTCTGAAAAATTCAGCCTGCCGTATTCCAGGATACCGGCAAACGAAAATGACGGAAGAGCGAAAAGAATAACAGCCTATCTTGAAATAGTACAAAAAATTGTACATATTAAAATGGACAGGATAAAGAAACAACCGTTTTTCAAAAATAATGAAAAAAGCAAATACTTTGATCTGCTGCCTGAAAAAGCCCCTTTAAAAAAGGCATACAACGAACTTTTAAACATGAAAGAAGGATCAAAAAGATCTGCCCTGGAAAAAGAGCTGACAAATAAAATGATGCCCGGCTCTATTGACATAAATATAATGGTAAAAGTTGACCGTACTAAATACGACAGCAATGGAGAGCCTTTAAGTGATGAATTCAGCGATGCAAAAACAGGACTTAGAGGCCATGCCGAAAGCAGTCTTAAATCCGCCATTGTATTTTCCGCCGGAATAAACCAGCGCCTGTTCAATTATATGACCCGCTTCAGAGACTTTTACAGGGATGAAACAGGACAAATCAAAAAGAAAATAATTCTAAAAGTGAGCGATTTCCGATCTGCGCTCATACAAGGTAAGTTCCTGGCTAAAAGAGGCCTGGAAGTTCATGAATTCCGCATTGAGTCAGGGCTCAATTGCGGTGGTCATGCTTTTGCATCAAATGGAATTTTGCTGCCGACAGCGCTTAAGGAATTTAAAGAAAAACGTGCAAAACTGGCAGGTGAATTTCTACCGCTTATAAAGAAATATTACAAAAAAATGGGCTGGGAATATGCTGAATCTGCTCAAAACAACAGCCCTATTGTTACGGTTCAGGGCGGTATCGGCAACAATGGAGAAGTCCGCAGACTAAAAGAAGATTTTGGCATGGATCTAACAGGTTGGGGCAGTCCTTTATTGCTGGTTCCGGAAGCCACC
Organism: Deltaproteobacteria bacterium; assembly: GCA_030262775.1. Taxonomy (GTDB): domain Bacteria; phylum Desulfobacterota; class Desulfobacteria; order Desulfobacterales; family ETH-SRB1; genus B13-G4. The sequence goes on from JAJSZP010000103.1 coordinate 2,774, forward strand.
TGTATTGATAAGTTTACGCTTGAGCTCTTAAGGCTGTCAGGTGAAAAAGATCTTTATTTGAGCGATGTTTCTCCTATTGGGGTGCCTTTCAATAATTTACGCAAAACAGGGTCGGAAATATATACCAGTAAAAAGGCTGCGGAAGGCAATCCCGGTTCAGCGTGCCCGAAGAAATTCCTTGTATCCAATACTGAATTTACAAACCAGCCTATTTGTCTGGCATCCAAACAATACCAGGAAATGAAGCTGGAACAAATAAACAAGCAAGCGCTTCCGGAGCTGGAAAGAGAAAAGTACAAAAAAAATATTGTACAAAAAACCTGCCTCTGTGATCATCTTGGCAACGGCGCCCTTATTAACCTGGGGATATCCAAAAAAGAAAATTCTCCCCAATCAATATGTCCTGGACCCAATATAGCATGGTTTAACAAAATTTATACTTTAAAAGAAATGGTTGATCATATATATGGAAGGGGCCTGTCTTTGATCCCGGCTGAACGACCGCATATGTTTGCCAAGGAAATCGAAATGTATGTTGACTATTTTGAAAAGCAGGTAAAGATTTGTGATCGTTCGCCCAAGGAAGTCAAAACCTTGAAGGAATTTAAGAAAAATTTAGAAAAAGGAATGAATTTCTGTTTAAGTATAGCCCAAAAACAGCCTTTTGAAGGAGAAAACCTGGCTTCTATTCCTCCTTGTGTGGAAAAACAAAAAACCAGACTGGAGTCCATTTACTCTGATTTTGCAAAATTGTTTAATAAACGATCTGAAAATCTCGTTTTTCTGCAAACAAAACATTCTGTGGAGTTTGAGCAAAAAATTGCTTAGGCAAACTTAGGCTTGCCTGACACCTGATCAGTTTAAGGTCTTAGCATATTAAAACCTGTCTGCGCTTCAAAAATACGAATGCCTGTACTGTCTGTCAACTCGAATAATATTATTTCCATTATATGCCAAACCGTTACACCGTTCCGCACACAACCGGTCACGGTCAATTCCTTTCTACCGCATGCTATGTGCATGTGAAGCACGGAATTACCCTTTTCATCAGGAAAAAGCGTTCCGGTTCCCGCTATTTCATAGACATTTTCAAGCATATGCTCCATTGGAGAAACAGGTTGAGATCTTCCCTCTTCCGGCCCGACAATAAGTTTACTTCCTATATCAGCACCTCCCACTGCTATCAAAGCCGCGGCTTTGATGGACTGCTCACGGGCAAACCTCTCAATTTCTTTATGAAGAATATCTCCGTCCTCAAGGCGTATAACAAACGTCTGCCCTTGCCGGGCCTGTGAAAATTTCATGTTTATTTATAAAACCTCCTGATTATAAAAGTAATCGTTCACGGTTTTCAGCACACAGTTTACAACTTTTTCGAGGCGCCCACCAATTTTTTCCTGCTTTTTGTTTCCATCAACCGTGAACGGTTACATTATTTGAAACAGCCATTATGCTGAGTTCAAATATATCCCTATACTTTCAGCAATGGCTTTCCATGTCCATTTGCGTTTTTCATCATCAGTTTCCAGAAGAGTGACGCGAAAGCCCTTTCTTGTGCAGCAAAAGCCTGTTAAAGGAACCACACATATTCCTTTAGAACCAAGCAGATAATAGACAAAACGTTTATCTACCTTTACATCTTTTACTTTCTTTTCTACAAACTTTTTTGCCATAGGGTTTTCTATGGGTAATGTCTGATCTTCATTTAAGATATTATCGTTAAACACTATGGACATATAAAATGCGCCTTTAGGCTTTACTACATGTATGCCGTCAACTTTAGAAAATATTTTCCAGGCCTCCTGAGCGCGAAATTCAAACATTTTTTTCCGCTTATCCAGATGTTCCACATATCTTGGATCGCCCATAATCAGGGGGATTGAATATTGCGGCAGACTGGTTGAACAGACCTCAAGCATTTTTGCATTTATCAGGCTGTTAATATACCTGTGGAAGTCATAATTTGTATGTTGATTAAAAACTTCTATCCAGCCGCATCTGCTTCCAGGCCATGGGTATTCTTTGGATATTCCGTGCAATGCCATTCCGGGAACATCTCTTATCACCTCGCTCAAGTGCACCATTTTACATCCATTATAAACAATGTTTGCATATATTTCATCGGATACAATAAATATCTGATATCTTTTAGCTATGTCCACAATTTTTTCAAGAACAGAGCGAGGATAAACCGCACCTGTCGGATTATCCGGATTTATACAAAGGATACCTGCAATTGAATCGTTATATTTAACCTTATTTTCAAGGTCCTCAATATCCGGCATCCACTCGTTTTCAGGATCCAGATCGTAAGTCAGGTGTTCATAGCCGGAATGGGCCGCCTCAGCCGACGAATGGGTAGAATACGCTGGTGAAGGACCGATTACTCTTGCTTCTCTTCTGAGAAAACCGAATATTTTGGCAACAGCATCACCAAGGCCATTGAAAAAAATAATATCATTTGCTGTTACCTGATAACTGCCGCGCTTATTCACACGCTCCGCAAGGAACTCACGAGTTTTTAAAACTCCCTGAGTAGCTACGTAGCCATAAGTTATATCATCTGATACCAGCTTTATTATGGCATCCTTTATCCACTGAGGCACTTTTTCCCCTTTCTGAACAGGATCCCCAATGTTTTCCCAGGTAATATCAACACCCATATTCTTAAGTTCCTGGGCAACAGCTACAATTGCCCTTATTTCATAGGTTAACTTTCCCCAACCAACATGTTCAATATTTCTTCTCATAGCTTTACCACCCGAATAAACGATTTGTAATATTTAAAAATCGTAACAATTTAGCCTTTTGAAAAAGAATCTGACAGGATAACAGGATAAACAAGATTTGTAAGCGTTAACGGAACATTGAAATTGGAAATTTGGCTTTCATGATTGTGTACAGTTCTTCCTAATTTCTACTTTCCAGTTTCAAGTTTCAAGCCGTGGACGGCTATAACTTATTTAACAAATTGATTATAAATGCACAAGCAACTATCAATAATTGTTATGGACTTACTCTATTCTTCCGGCCTGCTTTTTCCCCACAAAGGGTCTTCACCAAAACGTTCAAACCACCATTCCTCATCTGAAAGATAATTTTTAACTTCTTTTTCACTAAAGGAGTATTTATAGGATTCACAATAATCAAGGATAGTTCTATATGCATTAATAATTCTGACAGTCATTTCGGCATATTCTTTGCTTGGTGCATTACACTTATCCGGATGCCATTTTTTGATGAGATTTCTATAACTGGCTTTAAGTTCATCCATTGTTGCCCGCTCTGGCAATTCCAGAAGTTTTCTTGCCTCATAAATTTTTTGATATTTTTTCATTAAATTAGTTTACTACCATACACTTTTTTAACAAGCTGTAATTATATATAAAAACAGGTGATCTTCGTCCGTTTTTTACTCATTACTATTCTATGGGGTTAACTAATTGGAATGTAACAGAGATTAAGATGCTGTAATCTAAAAAATGCTCCAATAATCTCAAACTCAACTGAAATAAGCTTAAATTACACCGATCTGTGCGATGGATGATCTTAACCCAGCCTTGTTTTGAGGCAAATGTCCCTAAAAATATATCCGGATATAAGCCAGGCAAGCAGCTATCAAATGCGTGCCGTGTTTTACTGATTTACTTCTCTTGATCTTTTTGATATTTTATATAGTTACATATCATTTCAGTAACTAAACTAAACTTACAGTGTCGTGAAACGGCATAATCTATTTTTTTACGAGACCGTCAAGCTTCTTTAAAAAACTTTTCCATATTCTTTAAGCTGTTGATATTATAAATACGGCAGGGATAATTCTCGGGGAGAATTTTTTTTAATAAACCTGTAAGCACTCTTCCCGGACCAACCTCAGCGAATACTTCCACTTTTTCCTCAATCAGCCTTTGCATTGAGTCATACCATCTAACAGGGCTGCATAACTGCCTTGCCATAATAGACTTGATTTCATCAGAATTTTTTTCAAAATCGGCAGTAACGTTATGAATAATTGCTCTTTCCGGCGTGTTAAAGGAAACAGTATCAAGAAAATCCCTGAACTCATCGACTGCTCCTTTTATCAGTTCGCTATGCCAAGCTCCACTAACTTTTAAAGGCACAGCTCTTGCTTCCTGTAAAGCCGCAAGCGACGAAACCTTTTCAACCTGCTCCGGGGCACCGGTTATAACGATCTGATGTTCGGTATTGTGATTTGCAACTGATACAACCCCGTCCCCTTGAATTTCATCAACAAGTCTCTGAACTTTATCAATGGTAAGGCCAATAATTGCATGCATAGCGCCATCATGCTTTGTCGATTCCCTGTGCATCAACTCGCCTCTTTTAAATACAAGCCTTAATGTATCTTCTTTTGAAATAACTTCTGATGCACTTAACGCACTATATTCGCCGAGGCTGTGTCCTGCTGAAATATCCGTCCCCCTGCCTTCTTTTTCTAAAGCTGCAAGATATGCAAGATTTACTGCAGTTATTGCGGGCTGAAGATTAACCGTCATAGTAAGGTCTTCCATAGGGCCCTTGAAACAGAGCCTGGAAATGTTTATTCTGGTAATTTCCTCCGCCATATCAAATAGTTCTCTTACAAAGTCAAATTCCTGATAAAAATCAAGACCCATACCAACCGACTGTGAACCCTGTCCGGGGAAAAGAAATGCTGTTTTCTTCAAAATTAATCCTCCATTATCGAGTAAAATATCAGTCATCTATTTTAAAAAGTTTCCGGGTTAGATCAATATAAGCAAACCTGTCTCCATGGCATCCATTGTTTTTTAAAAAAAGAGTCGGATCATGCATAATCTTATTTATAAGTGAATTTGTCATTCTGTGAATTGCCTGGCAGTCATTATCTGAAAGGTGATTTAAGGACTGCAAGGTCTTGTCAACCTCAGTCCTCGCAATGGCATCTATCTTGCCTCTCAAGGCAACTATTGTAGGAACCGCGCTAAGACCCTCAAACCAATGCTTAAAACTAATTACAGCCTCGTCAACGATCCGTTCCCCTTTGATGGATTCTTTATTTCTATCTTTTATATTTTCCTCAATAACTCCTTTTAAATCATCTATATCGTAAACATATGCATTGTTAAGCCGGTTTATATCAGGATCAATATCACGTGGAACCGCAATGTCTATAAAGAAAATGGGCTTGTTACGCCTGCTGCGCATAACTCCCTTAACCTGATCGCGCACAATAACGAAATTGGGCGAACCAGTAGAGCTGATTATTATATCCACAACTTTTAAACAACCCGGGATTTCTTCAATACGTATAGCTTTGCCTTTGAATCTATTGGATAGTTCAACGCCCCTTTCAAAGGTTCTGTTTGCAACAAAAATTTCTCCAACATTGTTTCTGATAAGATGTTCCACTGCAAGTTCAGCCATTTCGCCGGCACCAATCAGAAGTACCTTGTTCCCTTCAAGATTGCCGAATATTTTCCGGGCAAGCTCAATTGCAGCATAACTTATTGATACAGCATGATCTCCGATACCTGTTTCACTTCTGACACGTTTTGCAACAAAAAAGGTTTTATGCAATAACCTGTTCAAAATAACGCCGGATGTCTTTTTCAGGATGGTTGTCAGGTATGCATCTTTAATTTGTCCAAGAATCTGCGGTTCTCCAACCATCATTGAATCAAGGCTTGACGCAACCCTGAAAATATGGCGGACAGCCTCCTCGCCATCATGCATATAAAGAGTATCTTCAAATTTAGATATCAGTATTTTTTTGAATTCGGAAATATAAGTTTTTACTGAATTAACGGCGTTGATAGTATTTGAAGTAGTCAGGAGCACCTCAACACGGTTACAGGTTGAAATGAGCATTACTTCGTTAATATCCGAACACTTTTGCAAACCCTCCAAAACAGCGGCAGCTTCTTCTTTTGAAAAAGAGAGAAGCTCCCTCAATTCTATAGGTGCAGTTTTATGATTTAATCCCAATAAAAGTATATCAAGCATTGCTTTAATTAGCGGCTTCGTAAAAAATTCATTTTAAAATAGCGCCTTTCTGGCGGGTTTGTTAAGCGGATAAAGCTAAAGTTTACAATTTGGTAAATTCACCATGATGTCCCTTTAAAAAAAAATTAACCCCCAAAAAAGTAAACAGGAGTACAGCCAGCCCCACAATAGCCATAATCGCTGCTTTCCTTCCGCGCCAGCCTGCTGTAAGGCGTTCATGAAGTAAAGCAGCATATAAAAGCCATGTTATGCCGGACCAGACCTCTTTTGGATCCCAGCTCCAGAACTTACCCCAAACCATTTCAGCATAAACCAGACCTGTTGCGAGACCTATAGTCAACATGGTAAAACCCACAACTATGCAGGTATATCCCGCAGTATCAAGCAGCTCCAGCGAAGG
>JAJSZP010000104.1 GCA_030262775.1 Deltaproteobacteria bacterium
TCTATTAGCGCTAAATGTTAATCCAAACGTTTTTGTTAATCCAAGGGCAGGATAATTGATCCAAAACAGATTGTTTTGTTTAAAACCTATAGCTTGAAAACTATCTAATAAATGTAATTTGGGGTGTTGAAAGTGAGTTCTAAAGATACAATTATTGTAAATGCCAATGTTGAAATGACCACCAGATCTCTTCAAACAATAGTTGAAAATGCTAAAAAAAAGGCTGGTCGTGATGAGAAAGGGGTTTATAAAGTTGATACTGCGGACAAGGTCAGTGAAATGATATCGCGTTTTCTTCTGGAAAAAGATTTTGAAGGTTATGTAGATAATATAGAATTATAATGACTATGTTAGCTGCTATGCTTTTTTGTCTTATGAGCTAAGCTGTATTATTTTTCCGAATAAAGAGCAGTTAATATTTTATTGCTTTCTTTAAGGCCGTCCTGACAATAATCTCCGAGAAAGTCCCGAATATTTTCCATAAAAGATATCGCATTTTCGTTCTGACCGGATAACAGGGATTTCTTCGCTTCATCCATAGCAGATAAAAAAGTATCTACAGCATTTTTAACATGCGTGTTGTTACCTATAAGATTTGTATACAGTCCGGGATCCTGCGCAAACAGACGTGCCAGCAGATCAATTTTTAACCTGAATACAGGGGTTGAATACAAGACAGCATCGGAAGGAGCCATGTTCAATTTTTGGAGAGTTCTGCCCAGGCAGATTGTTAAAAGATGGGTTAATCCCTGGACAACAGCCATATTCCTGTCGTGTGTAACCGGATCCATGTGTGTAACAATCGCCCCCTTTTTTGCAAATTCATCTTCGAGCCATTCAATCCATTTAGTTCCTCTTCCATGGCATACAATTATGTTTTGCCCCCTTATGGAATCAGTAAAAGGGCCGAAAAGGGGATGTGTACCTGTTACCTGAGCTGAGGTAGAAGAAAGCATGTTTTTTAGAATACTTTCTTTAAGGGAGCAAAAGTCCATAAGAAGCTGATTCTGACTCATTACAGGGCCGATTCTTTCGGAAATAGATATGGCTGCATCAAGAGGCACGCTTAAGATTACTACATCGCATCTTTGGGCAACATCTTCATATGTGATTTCCGTTTTTCTTCCGGAAATTAAAACATTGTGGCCGGCTTCAGAGAAAAAACGCTTGAACCAGCGGCCCATGCCTCCTGTTCCGCCAATTATACCTATGTTTAATCTGTCCATAATATCGCTTTTTGTCTTAATAAATGATCTGCAAGTACAATGCATGTCATTGCTTCACATACAACATTAATGCGCGGTATGGCCGATATATCGTGACGTCCTTTTGTTGAAATTGTTTTTTGATTTCCAGACCGGTCAATTGTGTTTTGTTCAATTGCAATTGAAGGTATAGGTTTAACTGCTGCGCGTATTACAATATCATCGCCGTTGGATATACCTGCAAGGATTCCTCCGGAATTGTTTGATGTAAAGCCATCAGGAGTTATGGGGTCATTATTTTCAGAACCCGGTTTTGCAGCAGCCTTAAAGCCGGAGCCGATCTCTACTCCCTTTACTGCACCTATACTCATTATTGCCTTTGCCAGATCTGCATCAAGTTTGTCAAATACCGGCTCACCCAAACCCTTTGGAACACCTTCTGCCTTTATTTCTACAATACCTCCTAATGAATCACCTTTTTCCCGGACACTTTTAACTCGTTTTTCCATATTTTCAGCAGCATCCATATCCGGGCAAAAAAACATGTTTTTATCCATTACTTTTATATCGCGTTTTTCTGCCTTTATCCCGCCAAGTTCCACAGTGTACGCATAAATCCTGACACATTCCTTTTCCAAAAGAGTTTTTGCAACTGCTCCTGCTGCTACCCTTCCAACAGTTTCTCGTGCAGATGCACGGCCGCCTCCCCGCCAGTCTCGTATGCCATATTTCGCCAGATACGTTATATCTCCATGTCCGGGACGAAAGAGATCCGCATAAGGCTCGTAAGCCTTTGAATCAGCATCCTTATTTTTAACCATAATCATAATAGGAGTGCCGGTTGTAAAGCCGTTAAATACGCCCGACATAATAATGGCTGAATCAGGTTCCTTTCGACTTGTACTCGCAACCGACATGCCCGGACGTCTGCGGTTCAGCATTGCCTGAATAATTTTTTCATCAAGAGGAATTTTTGGAGGGCAACCATCAATTACAACGCCGACAGCTTTCCCATGTGATTCACCCCATGTAGTTATTTTAAACATCTTTCCGAAAGTGTTACCAGGCATATCTACTCTCCTGCTCCACGACCCCTGATCCCTGTTCTATCAAGTTTTTTTGTATGGTAACACATATATCTTCTATATCAATATTATCTGTATCCACAGAAAAGTTCATTGCCTTTTCATAAAAGGGATTCCGGTATATAAGGGTTTCTTCGATCTCTGCCATAAGCCCTTTTGATGTTAAAGATGGACGTGAATCTTTTGTAGTTTCATCCTTTAAAATCCTGTTCTTGACAGTTTCAGGTGTTGCTCTTAACCAGATACTGATCCCGCTTTTTTTTATATTTTTTACATTTTCTTCATCAAGGATAGCTCCGCCCCCTGTTGCTATCACGTGTTTGTCAAGAGAACCAAGTCTTTTCAATACATGCTTTTCTTTTTTTCGAAATGATTCCCAGCCCTCTGCAGCCACAATTTCGGAAATAGTTATCTTGTATTCTTTAACAAGTTCAATATCGGCATCTATAAAAGACCATCCGAGTATTTTAGCAAGAGATTTTCCAACTGAGGACTTTCCGGTACACCTGTATCCTATTAAATATATATTCATTATTCGTATCCCGTATTTCCTCACAAGCCATTCCCACCTTAATCCCCATAAGCGCTAACTTAAACAGAAAGACATTAATTATTAACCAATAACAATTGATTATTAACAATGGCAAAAAGCGATGATATTCAGGTGTGTCCTATTGATTTTGCTTAAGTATTATTTAATTTATCACCAAATTTCTGAAATTTTCAGCAGGGAAAAATAATTAATAATCAATTGTTAATAAATAATTGTTAACTTAGCGCTTATGCCCTTAATCCCCACTCAAATGGGGAATTTTAAAGGATTTTTCAGAGAACTTTTGACTGTCGAGTTATTCGTAAAGCCCTTCAAAGACATTCCAGAATTCAGGGAAAGATTTTTCTACACATTTTTCATCTTTTATTTTAATGCCGGGAACCACAATGCCCGCAACAGCAAAACTCATGGCTATCCGATGATCATTGTATGTGTTGATTTCCGCTCCAACCGGTTTTCCGCCTTTTATAACCAAACCATTTTCAGTTGCAGTTGCTTCAATTTTCATCTTTGAAAGTTCTGTTGCCACAGAACCTAAACGATCGCATTCTTTTTCTCTTAAATGCTCAACATTTTTTATAATGGTTTTTCCTTTGGCAAAAGCTGCAACAACAGCAAGGGTAGGAACTATATCCGGCATGTTGGCCATATCAACCTCAATGGCCGAGAGTTTATCCCCGCACACGGAAATGCCGTCATTTTCATGAAAGACCTTACAACCCATTTTTTCCAGAACATCTGCAAAACGCACATCTCCCTGACTTGAGTTTTTTGATATTCCTTTAACTTTTATCTTTGCACCGGCTATAGCAGCGGCAGCCCAGAAGTATCCAGCCTGGGAACAATCCGGTTCAACATAATAATTGCCTGCCTTGTATATTTGATTTCCAGGGACATTAAAACTGCTGTATCCGTCTCGAAAAACCTTAACCCCTAGCCTCGTCATAATATCGACAGTCATATCAATATAAGGCCTGGAAACCGGCCCCCTGGTTACAGTTATTTCAAGGCCTTTATCAGTATATGGCGCCATTAAGAGCAGTGAAGAAAGATACTGACTGCTTATACTGCAATTAAGATCCACATGACCGCCATCTATTTTTCCGCCATTTATTTTTATTGGAGGGCATCCATTGGCATTGACGGCAAATGCTTTAACTCCTGCCTGATTCAGAGCGTCTAAAAGATCCTGTATCGGCCTTTCAAGCATACGTTTTGTGCCTGTAAGTGTATATATGCCATCTCCAATTGCAGCAATTCCTGCTAAAAGGCGCATCGACGTTCCGGAGTTCGCAAGATAGATTGGATCCTTACAAGGTTTTAGCAATCCTTTAGAGCCATGTACTGCAACTTTCTCTTCATCTTCATCTATTCTTACGCCTAATTGCTTCAGGGCGTTCAGAGTAAGCAGGGTATCTTCACTTTTTAAGCAATTTATTATATTGCAGACTCCATCGGAAAGAGCTGCCGCTATAAGAATTCTGTGTGTATAACTCTTTGAACCTGGAACGTTAACTTCACTGTTTTTTATTTTTTGTGTTTTAATCTCTATCATAACCTAGTTTTTTTGAAGAGCGTCAAGCACTGTTTTTCTCATACTATCAACAGGAGCTTTTTCCCCTGTCCATAATTCAAACTGGGCAACTCCCTGATGAACAAACATTGAAACTCCGCCTATTGTAATGCAGCCGATATCTTCAGCCTCTTTTAAAAGCCGGGTTTTCAGGGGATTGTAAACAATATCCATTACAACCATATCTTTTTGCAGATACTCTTTTTTTATTGGCATTTCGTCAATATTCGGATCCATACCAATAGGTGTCGCATTAATAAGTATTTGACAGTCATAATCTTTATACTCCTGCAATGGATAATATTTTACACATAGATCTTTTGCCAGTTGTTTCCCTTCATCTTCTAATATATTTACAATAGTTAATCTGCCGCCTTCGGATAATATGCCATATCCAATTGCACGTGCAGCGCCGCCGGCTCCTATCATTATAACATCTTTGTCTTTGATGCCTGTTTTTTCCAGCAGAGCGTTAGTTGCTCCAAGATAGTCTGTATTGCTGCCAAAAAGTTTACCCTGTCTGTTAATTATAGTATTAACAGCTCCAATCTTTATAGCGCTTTCATCTATTTCATCTAAAAATTCCATTACAGTCAGCTTATGGGGTATAGTGACACTGACGCCTTTAATGCCAAGCCCCCTTATTCCAGCAACAGCTAAAGCCACGTCTTTAACATTAAATGCAAGATAAACTCCTTTATATCCTATAGCTGTAAATGCACTATTATGCATAACAGGACTAAGACTGTGCAATATGGGATCTCCAATAACGCAAAAAAGTGAAGTGTTAGTATCAATGTCCATATGGTTATTTCCTTTTACTTTGCATTAGGGCTCGGTCAAAAATAACCTGGCATTTTTGCATCCCAACCTCACCATATTTTTAACCTGTTTTCATTCACAAAACTACTCGAAATAGCTCGCTATTCCTGCGGTTTTGCTCAACCTGTCTGCGTGCGGACACGCACAGGCAGATCAGATCAATTAAATCTACGGCAAATTCGGGCACAAATTCTACCAACTTATTTTTGACCGAGCCCTTAATCCTGAAACTTTGGATATGAACCAAGCAATTTAAGGTACTGGCAGAAATTTTTCATTTTTGATACTGTATCTTGAATTTTTTGATCTTCGATATGTCCCTCTAAATCAATAAAGAAAAAGTAGCTCCAGCTTTCGTGTTTGGACGGCCTCGACTCAAACTTAAGCATGTTTATTCCAGATGTTGCAATTGGCTCCAGGACTTTGTAGAGAGCACCTGGCACATGAGAAGTTGCAAACATAATTGATGTTTTATCGTTTCCTGTCATGTGGATTTCATCTCGCCCGATTACCAGAAATCTGGTTATATCTCTTGAAAAATCCTCAATTTTAGATGCAACTATTTGCAAGTTATACAATCTTGCGGCTTCACTACTTGCAATTGCGGCTGCTTCCGGTTTTTCAGCAGCTTTTTGGGCTGCATAAGCCGTGCTTCTACATTCTTCCGGCACAATTTCAGGCAAATTTTTTTTGAGCCATTCTCGACACTGCCCGATTGCTTGAGAATGTGAATATATTACCTTGATATCATCCAGGTTCCCTGTTTTAGATAAAAGATCCATAGATATATTAAGATATAATTCAGCACATATTTTTAGATCGGATTCAAAGAAGAGGTCCAATGTATAATTGACTGCTCCTTCTATGGAATTCTCAACAGGAGTAACTCCGTAATTGCATGTACCTTTTTCAACTTCAAAAAATATGTTCCGGATACTCGGCTGAGGAACAAATGAAACACCGCGGCCGAAATGCTTAATAGCGGCAATATGAGTGAATGTGGCTTCAGGTCCAAGATATGTTACTATCTGCGGCTTTTGAATTTCACGGGATGCTGCAATTATCTTGGTGAAAATATGATACAGCGCATCATTACTTAAAGGACCTGAGTTGAGACTTGAAAGTCTTTTTATTATAGTTGTTTCACGTGTGCTGTCTATAATCGGCTCGCTGTTTAGTCCCTTGATTTGTCCAATTTCCTTTGCAAACACAAGCCTTTTGTTGATAAGATCAAGAATATTGTCGTCAATATCATCTATGGATTTCCGCAGTGTATCAATTTTTGAAGTTGAGTCATTCTTTTTAGGATTTTCGGAATTTGCCATGATATTACTTTTCCGTAATTGTTTCTTCAATTTTATGTCCGAAATGCCTGCCGCCTTCCTCTATCGCCACAAGAACTTTATCGCCCGGTTTCAGGGCTACAACTGATACTGCTTTTCCTTCAGGATCAGTCAAGCGAATTGTTTCCGCATTCTGAAGAATAGTAGATATCTGCTTGTCACCAACAACTGCCTTAACCAGCATTAATGGTCGTTTCTCAATTTTAAGGCGACCCACAATACCAACTGTCGTGTTGCCCTTGAAATCGACGATCATTACCTGATCTCCTGCTGAAAGATCTGAAAGATACTTGGTTTTGTCACCGGGAACCCTTGTATATGCGTGAACCGGCCCTGCATTTACCCTGAAAGGCCTGGGGGACACATATGGATTGGAAATACTTTCCGAATGGACCAGAAACAATGCGCTGCTGCTGTTTCCAATCAGCATTCCCTGCCCGGAAGTCATTGCAGTGCATGTATCAACACAGACTCTGTCACCCATTCCGACAGTAATTACTTCCACAATTCTGGCTGTTTCAAGAGAAGTTTTGTCTTCCAGTGATCTCAGTTGAGAAAGAGCTTTTTTCAATTCAAGCGGGTCCTTTGTATGAAAAAGGATATGATTTACACCTTTTTCCAGAATACCGAAGGCGGTTTGGGCATCTTCAAAACTGTTAACCTGAGCAATAACGTCAGCTCCTTTTGCTATTAAATTTTCCAAAGGTATTATTGTCCAGTCACTGCATTGAAGAATAACCTTTTTATTCTGGCTGAGCTTTAGTATTTCATCTTCGTCTTTTCCGCTTTTAATTGTAAAAAATATTACATCTTCGCCTGTCTTTAAGTCGCCGTCCTCCGAGATTGTCTGAATTCTGCCCAGTTCTTTTACTTTATCGGTAAATCCCTGTGGTACCATTATGCCGTCAGCCCCGCCCTCAAGGGCAGTTGTTACCATTGTTTTATCCCAGGGATCAACCTTTACCCAGATTTTTCGCATTATGTTACCCCCAACAAATCGGTTATCGGTTGTCGGTTTACAGTTAACAGTCTTCTATTTTGATCAACCGTTAACAACTATTCCAAAATCTTTAAAGCATCTTCCACGCTGCTCTTATCATTTACAATGGCTGAAATAGCTTGCACCATTTGTTTTGGATCTCTATGCTGAAAAACATTCCGACCTATGGAAACACCGGCACCTCCGGCATCAATTGAACCTTTTACCATTTCCAGTATTTCCTGGTCAGAGTCCATTTTGGCTCCGCCTGCAATTACCACAGGTATAGAACAGCCTTCAACAACTTCTCTGAAACTATCTGTTGAACCTGAGTAGGAAACCTTGACAATATCCGCTCCCATCTCATTGCCTACTCTGGCAGCGTGTTTGATAACCTTGACGTCATATTCATCCTTTATTTTTTCGCCCCTGGGATAAATCATTGCAAGAAGGGGCATGCCCCATGTGCGTGCCTCATAGGTGACTTTGCCGAAATCATTCAGCATTTCCTTTTCACCGGCATCACCCAGGTTTACATGTATGGAAACAGCATCTGCACCAAGTTTGACAGCTTCTTCTACTGAACAAACAAGAGTTTTGGCATTGGGATAAGGCGATAGAGCTGTTGAACCGGATAAATGTATGATCAGGCCTATGTCCTTGCCCCGTCTGCGATGACTTTCACTAATAAGCCCTTTGTGTTCAACAATGGCATTAGCGCCTCCTTCAGCCACTTTGTGTATAATACTCTTCATATCCTTCAGGCCGTCAATAGGGCCTACAGAGATACCGTGATCCATAGGAACAATTATGGTTTTCCCTGTATTCCGGTTGATTATACGTTCCATACGTATATGTTTGCCCAAGATTGTCATGATATTTTCCTCCTTTTAAGCTTACCTTTAAACCCAAAAAGGCCGCGAAGTTTTCTCCACGGCCTCTAAAAAAACCGTGGGCTAAAGTCTACCCACGGCTTATTGCGCTTATTAAATTTATCTTGTTTCAGCGCATCCAGGCAGGCAAACCTATACTAAAAAAATAGTAATAAAAATACTGATAATCGTTGCCCGAATGCTTGTGTGCCACTAAATTAAGGTCTCCTAAATAGACCTTTGAAAAACACTCCCTTTTGCCCGATTTCTACGTCTGACTCAGATTTTAATCCTCAAAATACTCAATGTATTCCTCCGGTTAAAATCTTCGACATCCTTGAACTCGAACAAAATTGAACATTTTTCAAAGGTCTCTAAATTGTAATTGCTTTTTTAATCTAACTGCTTGTATTTATATTATCAAAATTTGTATGTCAAG
Source organism: Deltaproteobacteria bacterium (assembly GCA_030262775.1). GTDB lineage: Bacteria > Desulfobacterota > Desulfobacteria > Desulfobacterales > ETH-SRB1 > B13-G4. The sequence goes on from JAJSZP010000104.1 coordinate 8,872, forward strand.
AGTTTTTTAGACAGGAACTGAGGCCTTGTAAAGCGTGGCTTTACCTTTGATTTTATACTTGTCAACCGAAGAGGGGACAATAACCGATGTCCCTTTTTTCAGAAGTATATTTTCATTTATACTGATATCTGTAATGAAAGCCTTTCCATCAGTACAAAGAATTATTTCAACACTTCTTTTTTCAGGGCTTGTATATGATATGTTTTTTTCATCAGAAATCACAGACAGAACAAATTCCTCGGCCATA
>JAJSZP010000105.1 GCA_030262775.1 Deltaproteobacteria bacterium
TTTCATGTAACCGTTGAGTATAGTGTTGAACGATCAAGAAGCACGGAAACAGCCCGTCCGGATATTGTATTGTTTGTTAATGGTATTCCCTTTTGTGTTATTGAGTGTAAAGCTCCTCGGGTTGAAGTTGAACAGGCTGTTTCGCAATCCATAAGAAATCAGAATGATGATTATATCCCAAAACTGTTTATTTATACGCAACTAGTGCTCGCTGTTAATAAGAACAATGCCATGTATGCAACTACTGGAAGTGCTGCAAAATTCTGGGGTATCTGGAAAGAGCCTCAGATGGAAGCAGGTGGTCGGAAATTCGGGAAGTTGCAGGAATTTGTTAATAAACTTTTGAAAAATGATACTTTTGCAAAGATAGCTGATACTCTGAATACAAATCCCGTTTCCTTAAAAACCGATCGTCTCGTTACTGAGCAGGACAAAGCTATTTATTCTTTGTGTCGCCCGGACAGGCTCTTGGAATTGGCATGGAAGTTTACTTTATTTGATGGTGGCATAAAAAAGGTGGCCCGTTATCAGCAGTATTTTGTTATCAAATCAACCCTTAATCGTGTGAAACACTTTGATATCAATGGTTCACGCAAGGGCGGCATTATATGGCACACACAAGGTTCCGGCAAATCCCTGACAATGGTTATGCTGGCAAGGAATCTTGCTTTGGACACTGAGATCATAAATCCTCGCATCGTTCTGGTAACGGACAGAGATAATCTGGATAAGCAGCTTGGCAACACCTTTGTTGCATGTGGTCTTGAGGCCAATCGGGCTACTTCGGGAAGAAATCTTCTGGAATTGGTCGCTGAAAAACAATCCGGAATCATTACCACACTGATTCATAAATTTGACAAGGCTTTTGCTGTAAAGAAATACAGGTGCGAATCTCCTGACATTTTTATTTTGGTGGATGAGAGCCATCGTACTCAGTTTGGATCATTCTCAGCCCGGATGAGACAAATGTTCCCTAATGCGTGTTATTTGGGATTTACAGGAACCCCTTTGCTAAAAAAGGAAAAGAATAGCTTTGATAGATTTGGTGAATTGGTTGAGCCTCATTATTCTATCACACAGGCTGTTGAAGACGGTGCTGTTGTTCCGCTTCTTTATGAAGGGCGTCATGTTGAAATGACTCAGAATCAATCAGCGATAGATTTGTGGTTTGAACGCCTTACCCAAGGGCTTACAATAAAGCAGCAAGCTGACCTGAAACACAAATATGCTAGTGCAGAAATGTTGAATAAAGCCGATCAGGTTATCTATATGAGAGCCTTTGATATCAGCGAACACTATCGCTCCAATTGGCAGGGAACCGGTTTCAAAGCTCAACTTGTAGCCCCAAACAAAGCTGCAGCCCTGAAATACAACTCATATTTAAATGAGATAGGCATTGTATCTTCAGAAGTTGTTATTTCTCCGCCGGATATGCGGGAAGGCTACGACGAAACCGATGATGAAACGACTGATGAAGTTGTGAAATTCTGGCAAAAAATGATGAAACGCTATGGCAGTGAGAAAGAATACACCAAGCAACTTATCAATCAGTTTAAACATGGCAGCGAACCGGAAATATTGATTGTGGTAGACAAGCTTCTAACCGGATTTGATGCCCCCAGAAATACAGTGCTGTACTTGTGCAGAATTTTAAGGGAGCATACTTTGCTGCAAGCTATTGCACGGGTCAATCGGCTTTATGAAGGAAAAGAATTTGGTTTTATTGTTGATTATGCAAGTGTTTTTGGAGAATTGGATAAAGCTCTGACCATGTACAGTGCATTTGAGGAATTTGATGAATCAGATCTTGTCGGAACCATTGCTTCGATAAAGAGTGAAATAGATAAACTGTCTCAACGCTATTCAGACCTGTGGGATATTTTTAAATCAGTCAAATACTGCCAGGATGAAGAGGCTTATGAGGTTCTTCTTGCGGATGATGAACTTCGAGAAGAATTTTACGGACGTCTGTCAGAATACAGCAAAACTCTTGCAATTGCTTTTTCATCAGACCGTTTTTTGTTTGAAACTGATGATAAAACGTTATTCAGATATAAAGCTGATTTGCGTAAATTCCAGTTACTGAAGGCTTCCGTAAAACTTCGCTATGCTGAAGCCATTGATTACAGGGATTACGAACCTATTATCAAAAAGCTTTTAGATACGCACATTCAGGCGAATGAAGCAATACAGCTTAACGAGCCCGTTAATATTTTCGATGATAAAATGTTTAATCAGGTTAAGGAGGAGCAAGGGGTTTGCCAGACAAAAAAAACCACTGCTTCAAAAGCTGATACTATTGCGTATGCCACCAAAAAAGTAATTACAGAAAAAATGGGTGAAGATCCGGAATTTTATGAAAAATTTTCAAAGCTCATCCAGCAGGCAATCGAAGATTTCAGGGCAAAGCGAATATCGGATTTAGACTATCTTGGAAAGGTTGTAGATATCCGGGATAAGGTTGTTGGAAAAGTTCATGACGATGTTCCTGAAAAGCTTACCGGAAATGAAGATGCTATGGCATACTATGGTGTATTAAAGCCATTTTTTGAACGGGCAGGCACAGAGGCACAGCCCCTACAGGATGAATCTGATCTTGAAAGCATTGCTGCTGATACAGCAATTGCTATCCACAGTATTCTGGAATCTCATCAAAAGGTACATTTTTGGGATGATGAAGATGCACAGAAGCAAACCGTTAATGAGATAGATGATTATTTATATGATGAGTTGAAAGCAGGGAAAGGAATTAAACTATCACTGGATCAAATGGATGATATAATAGAAAAGGTGCTGCAAGTAGCAAAACACAGGAGCTATAGACTGTCACATATTAAATTGCACAAGGATAGAGGGAGAAGGCTGTATTGTAATACGCCGACGACCGATAACGCAGTGAAATTTAATATGTGACAGTCTATACAAATGATTGAGACAACGAGTATTGATAAACGGTCTTTTTTTTACGGACAAAAGACCATTACCTACAGCCTCTCTCTTACAGACAGAAGATCTTTGGAGATAGCTGTTCATCCGGATAGTACTGTAGTTGTCAAAGCTCCGCTGGATTCAGATATTTCCTTGATTGAAAAGAAATTGCATAAAAGAGCGCGGTGGATATTAAAACAGCTAAATTATTTCCGGCAGTTTAACCCCAAAACTCCGGTTCGACAATACATAAATGGTGAAACGCATTTATACCTTGGAAGGCAATATCGGTTGAAAATTTTTCAAGGCCAGGAGAATAGCGTTAAGTTGATTAAAGGTTTCTTTCAGGTTGCTTGTAGAAAAGAGCATAATTCAGAGATTATAAAAAAGCTTATGAATAACTGGTACTTACAGAAAGCAAACATTCAATTCAACGAAAGCCTGGCTCGTTGTTGGCCGAAGTTTAATGCTTTTGCTTTCACCCAACCTTCAATCTCAATCAGGCGCATGAAAAAGAGATGGGGAAGCTTATCGAATAAAGGCACGGTTATCCTTAATACGGATCTGATTAAAGCACCTAAAGAATGTATTGATTATGTCGTTTCCCATGAGCTTTGTCATTTAAAATATCATGACCATAGCCCTGAATTCCATATGCTGCTTGATTCCGTAATTCCGGGATGGAAAAAAATAAAGCACAAACTCGAACTGAGTATGGTTTAATTTGTATGGCTTTTCCACACTGCAACTCGAAATAATTGACAAAAATCAAAGTTTATGGGATTTATTTGGAATTAAGGAATTTATCTTTCATGGAAGGTGCACAGATCGGAATAGTAATATCACAAAAGAAGAGAAAAAAGAATTTACAAAAGTTAATTTGTAATGACCATGTATGGACAGAACAGGATATTAAAGCTGTTCTCAATTCCTAATTCATATCAAACATATCTTTTCAAATAAATGCCCGTCGAAGCGATCCGGTGTTTTAAGTTCTCTGCCCTGCCTGAAAGAAAATTACGCATATAAAACCCGGGAATCGCTACTAACAGACCTGTCTGTGTGGTGATTAATGCCTGGGAGATTCCCCCTGCCATTGCCCTTGCGTTTCCTGTTCCAAAGATGGAGATAATATCAAAGGTTGTGATCATCCCTATCACAGTTCCCAGAAGACCGAACAGCGGAGAAACCGCGGCCAGAATCCCTATACAGGCAAGATACTTATCAAGAGAAGAGACCATCGACATAACTGTTTCATCCAGAATATATTTATCCACGCTGGATTCCCCGCAGCGGCGCTCAAGAAACCTGAATACAAATAGCGCCCTCAATCCTCTATATTTAGTAATGTCGGGAAATCTATTTTTCAATACATATTGTTTTGCCTCATCTCTGATTATATCTTTTTGGTTCAGGGCTCTTAGAAAAAGCACTCTGTTGATAATCATTGCCCACATCAAAAGCGATGACACCACTAGGGGAAACATAACTATCCCGCCGCCTTGAAGATAATTAAGAGTGTCGTATAAGTAATCTTTTAAAAAAAGAATCAAAGAGTACCCCGTTCCTTAAAAACAATATTAGCCAGAGCAACGCCTTTTTCTTCCATCTGGCTGATAATATTTTCCACGTTCCGGCTCAAAAAGGTATAAAACAGCATGATCGGAATTGCCACGCCAAGGCCCAGCATGGTGGTGGTCAAAGCCTCAGATATACCCCCGGACATCATTTTCGGGTCTCCTGTCCCGTAAAAGGTGATTACATGGAACGTATTTATCATGCCTGTCACTGTGCCGAGAAGCCCGAGGAGCGGGGCTATGGCCGCCAGCATGCCGAGTGTGGATAAAAACTTTTCCAAACGAGGTATTTCACGCAATATTGTCTCCTGAAGCACATTTTCCATATCCTCGCGGCTCAAAGTCCTGGCGTTTATACCGGCAAGGAGCACCTTGGGCACAGGTCTTGTTTTCTGTTTTTCGCATAGATTAACGCAATCATCCCATTTTTGTTGAGCGCCAAGCTCATGCACTCTGTTCATCATTTTGTCTGCATTGATGTTTACCTTTCGCAAAAAAATAAAACGCTCAATAATAATTAATAAAGCAGCAATTCCTATCCCGAGAATAGGCCATACTATGGGTCCTCCACTTTGAATCTGCTCTTTTAAACTGACCCGGTGTGTAAGCAGCCTCAGCGCTGCTCCGCGAGAAATATCAATAGGTGCTTCGTCGGATTCTCCCTTCATGTAGCGTCTCAGTTTTTTGGCTACAGACGATGCCGGAAATCTGGAAAGGGCAAAAAGGCGGCTGCTTTTGTCCGAGCTGATTAAGAAACCGGTCTCCTTTCCCATTTCATCCGGCAGATGATAAGCAGCCGTAAAATTTCCTATAGTCAAGATCTTTGATGTTATCTCTTTACCGGCCCTGTCAATCATGGGGCCGTCTTCAATCCGGACTTCACCGGATCTTTTCATCTCCTCGAAAAAAATATCAATCATTGCTCTGATATCGTTCATTCCGGGAAATTTCGATTTATTCAATATCGGCGTTATCTTTTCCGCCCGGCCGGAAACCATGGAGAACTGCAGACTTTGCCGCAATAAGGCATCAAGATCTTTTGCTGCTATAAGTGCAAAACCCGTAAGCTCTCGTGCCATAGCATCCATGCCCGAGAATTTTTCGGCAAGTTCTTCTTCAAGTCTGACAAGTCTTTTGTTCTCTTTTTCAAGATCATCATTGGCCTTTTTTGTTGCCCTGTTTTCTGCCTTTATCTGCAAGATAGCCTGAGCTAAAACTTTTTTGTCTGAAAATATTTTTTCCAGACTCTCAGCCGCCTCTTTTCCGGCCATTTCTTCTTCAAGTATAGCCTTTTCCAGCACCTCTTTCCTCATTTTTTCAGCCTGCATGGCTATTTCGCGCATATCTTCGGCAAATGCGGAAACATCTGAACAAAGCAGTATCAGGAGACACAAAAAGAATCGTAAGTACAAAGAAAAAGATTTCATTGAACCACCACCCTTCCCAGAGGCAAGGTAAGCAGATCAATTGATCGCTTTTTGCCGGCAATGTTTATTGCCTTGTTTATCTCCCTGTTGCAGCGTATGGGAAACTGTACCCAGGCAGTGCGTGCCGGATTATAGAAACCCGTGGTTTCATGATCAAGGGTCTGAAAAAACAGAGAAAGCCTTCCGAGTCGAAAGATATTCACGAGAATGTTTTTTCCTTCAACATCTATCCGCTCTTGATATACTTCCACTGTATTTCCATACTCTGCCTCCACACTGAGAGCCTCCATAATCCTTCTGAACTTTTCGCTTGCAGAAATTTTGGGATCTTCAAGGGTTCTGCGAAGCCCTTTAAGGCGATGCTCTCGCTCTTTTGGTAAAAACGGCAGACTGCTTGCGACACATTCTTCCAGACGTTTCAGCGTTTCGAAAAGACAGGGTAACAGTTCTTCGGAAATTCGCTCAATCTCTTTTATTTTCCCTTCAATAGACCCTATTTCTTCACGGTGAACATTGATTTCCTGCTTTAATTTTTGATTGACCGCAAGCAGGCTTTCCCGCGCGTGTTTAAGCTCTTTATATTCCGCCTGCATCTTTGCCTTTTCTTCTGCCCACCTGTCTTCCTCTTTCTGTGTCATTTGCCTTATTTCAACGGATTTTTTCACAGGTTTCTCAATTTTTTCAGATAGATCTTCTCCCAGGACAGGATTTGCCATGACAAGAAGAATAATAATTGCAACGAATTTTTTCAAAGGTAATTTCTCCTTACGCCTCAACTCTTTTTACCATGTATACGCTTGAAACAAAAAAAACTATACCAAACCCAAGGGCAATAAAAAAATGATTCCATGGCACGGCGTTTCCCAGAGCGGCTGCCCTTATTATTCCGGATGTATGAGTTAAAGGAAGCGCCTGTACAACAAAGTACGCCCAGCCAGGCAATGATTGCAGCGAAAAAAATGTGCCGCACAAAAAGGCCATTGGGGTAATCACAAAATTGCTTAACATAGCCTGATCTGCATGAGTTCTGACAAGCATAGCAGTATTTACCGCAAGCGCGCTGAAGATAAAGGTGTTTACCAGAACCGACATCCAGAAATATAACGAAAGATGAATTCTTACACCAAAAACCATTGCAAGCATAATAATAACCGTTGCAGCCATAACTCCCCTTACCATGCCGCTAAGTGTCTCTCCAAGGGCGATGGCAAGATTCGATACGGGTGCAGCCTGGAACTCTTCGAATATCTTCCAGTAAAACCTGGAGATATTGATTTCACTTGATATTGCAAAACTCTGGCCCATACTGCTCATCGCAACAAGTCCCGGAACCAGAAATACCATATATTGAACATTTTCCATTTCCAGTCTTCTTCCAAGACCGAGCCCGAATGCTACCATATAAAGAAGAGGCGATACAGAAAAAGAAAGGATCATCTTGAAAAACCTTTTTCGGATAATCAGCATCTCTCTTAAAAATAATGCAAAAAAACCTTTCATGGACTTACACGCCTCCCGGTAAGCTTTAAAAAAACATCCTCAAGGTTTGCCTCACGGACAAGGGCGCTTCCTTTTAACCTTTCCACAAAAAGAGAAGCTTCCCTTCTGCTGAGGAAAAAATGGCTTTTGATCTCTTTTTCCGTCATTTCATCGACTACAATGTGTCCTGCGCTTTGAATAAGATTTTTTGGGGAGTCAAGGGCTATCAATTTTCCAAAATCGACAATCCCCACCTCGCTGCATAGAGACTCAGCTTCCTCAATGTAATGGGTAGTCAAAAGAATGGTCGCTCCATTTTGGTTGATCTTTTTTAAAATGATCCAGAGTTTTCTTCTTGTTTTCGCATCAAGTCCTGCTGTAGGCTCATCAAGAAAGACAACCTCAGGTTTGTGCATAAGCGCTCTGGCTATCATGAGTTTTCTTTTCATGCCGCCTGAAAAGGTTTTTACGGGCATATCTGCGCTGTTCTCAAGATCAACAAAGGACAGCATCTCCTCTCCCGCCTTTTTTATGGCCTTGTAAGGCATTCTGTACAAAAGACCGTGTATGAAAAGGTTCTCTTTTGCCGTAAGTTCCATATCAAGATTGATGGATTGCTGGACAACCCCTATCTCCATCTTGGCAGAAGCCGGCTCTTTTACCACATCAAATCCGTTTATAACTGCCCTGCCGGCATCAGGGCGTACCAGTGTGGTAAGAATCTTGACAGTGGTTGTTTTTCCCGCACCATTGGGCCCCAAAAGGCCGAAAAAGGAACCTCTGTGAATATGAAGATCAAGCCCCTGCAGAGCAGAAATTTTTTTGTAACGCTTGTAAAGTTTTTCAATTTTGATCATCTATTACCTTTTGACTTCTTCGCTTCCCAACCTTATCCATTCATTCCCTATAATTGACGAATAACGCCGAACATATTAAGAGATGAACGTCCAACATCGAACATTCAACGTTGAACATCGAATAAGGTATTCTGCCAATTTATAAACTGGCCGGAGCGAAGCGATTTCATCATTCATCATTCGATGTTGGACGTTCGATGTTCATTCCTTAAAATGATGGGTATGCGTATGTTTATGCACCAATCCTTTCACATCAATCTCCACATCCTGAAACGGCTGCCGGCGTACCCGGTGGGGCAGAACCAGCTCAACGGCCACATCAATATCCTCTTGATATACTTCTGTACGTCCGTTGTATGCAGCGAGGGTCTTTGCCGCCTTGAGAGTGATAATGTCTCCACGATGGCCGTCCACTCCTACATCCAGGCAATACGAGGCGATCTTAAAGAGAAGACTGCGGTCAATCTTTACATCGGGATAGAGTTTGACGGCTGCCTTGATCCTTTGTACAATCTTTGTTGATTCCGGCTCCCATTTTGTACAGAACTCTTCAGGGTTTTCATCGAACTGGGCCCGGCGTTCCATAACCTCAACCCGTTTTTCGCTGTCTCTGACGCCTTCGATATTCA
>JAJSZP010000106.1 GCA_030262775.1 Deltaproteobacteria bacterium
CATATGAATTCCTCGAATCGAAGAAGGCAAATCTACCTTAACTTCTGTCTCAAACGGTATTTTACCCTGCGGCAAATTTATCCATACTGTCTTTCCGCATATACCGACATTATTTATCGGCAAAGAGAAAGAAGGTTTCTGTTCCGGAATATCTATGCATGTTTTAAGCACACGTTTGTGTTCTGAGTCCGGGATTAAAGTCTCTATACCATCCCCCGATTTCTCAGAGCTACGTAAAACTCCTGAAAAGTCTTCCATTGTTTACCCTCTTTAATCACAATCTGTTTTGCGCGGTCAATAAACTCAAAATTATTGGAATCAAATCGTTCAATTGAAGCTAAAACCTCCCTGATAATTTCAAGCGTATTAAGAATCTTTCTATAAATTTCATTTTTACAGCACAGGCTTCCTTCATCTAAGTGTCTTATGGTTATAACTCTCCGCGTAAAAGCAAATGAAAATTTACTGCTTGCCTTTAGAAAAAAAGCCCAATCCTCACCTAACATATGAGAATCAAATCCCCCTGCTTCTTCAAAAGCTTTTTTTGTTACTGCTACTGAAGAAGGAACCATGGAACACCATCTGGAAAGATCATAGAAACAGTCATAATAACCTTCTGTAACATTTTCCGGAATCATGAACTCACCGCCGTTAACCTGATCTATTGTCCTGGTAACACCATATGCCACTTCAAATCCTTTATCAATCAATATTGATAAGGCCTTGGCATGACCCGGCAACCATTCGTCATCTGAATCAAGAAACATAAGTTTATCCCATGACGCTGCCTCAACACCGGCATTCCTTGCAGGTCCCGGACCAAGTCCCTTAGTCTTTACAATCTTAACAAAAGGATAGGCTCTTTTAAGCAGTTCAAAGGTATTATCAATTGATCCGTCATCAACAACTACTATCTCAATCTCATCGGAATCCTGATCAATAACACTGTCAATGGCTCTTTTTAACAGCTTGCATCTGTCTCTGGTTGGAATTATGCAGCTTATCATTGGTATATCATGTCACTCCTAAATTTCAGGATGGAAACACCTGGCCGAGTCATTTAATCTCCCTTCAAGCCTGCTCTCAATATATTTGTTCACAACAGGAAGCATATCATCTAAATAAATTCCTATCTCCTTTTCAGTTGCAGTTGTCCGGGTTTGTGAAAAAAGGCATTTTCTCTCTCCTCCACCAGTTGAAGGGAGACCATGGTCTTCAAGAAAATGTTTTGTAATCATTTCATCATCAAAATCATTATAAACCGGAAAGCGGGTTATTATGCCAAACGATTCTGAAAAAGAAGAAATCCTTGTCATAAATGCTTTGCCCTGTTCAGGAAAATATGATTGTTTTTTTGCATAACCTGCAAGAAGGAGGGGAATACAATATTCTACACAATATATAATTGCGCGAGCATGCATTGCCAGTTTGCAGGCAACACATACAAGATTCTTACCGTTATGCTTGGGCATAAGCTCTTCATACTTATCAAGCCATAACTCCTGAAAAAGCCTTCCCATATCAAGTTCAACAAAACTGGACTCCGTCAAGGGCTCATTTGAAGGTACTTGTGATTTTAATATTTTCTCAGCCATTTTAAATCTATTTATTGTAAATGCCGGGAACCGAGACATGCCATTAAGCATGCAAAGCAGGTGTATCACACGTGGAGAAGGAATTTCGGGATGTTTTCTAACTGCAGCTAAAGTATAAAGAGAAAGCGAATCAGTACCTCCGGAAAAAAGAATGGCAAGGTCTTGTTTAATCATGATGTATCTTTCCTCACCCTGTATCTTGCAAATATTTCCCCTGATTTGCCGACCCTGCCGGATAAAAGCTCAAGATTAACTAAAGGCAGGTTTGAATCAACTGGTCCATCAACAAGTGATGCAGAGTTTCTATTACCGGATATATATGGAGTTATAGTAACAACAATCTCATCAACAACACCCTCTGCAATACTTGAATAATTGAATTTCCCTCCACCCTCAATTAACACAGATGACGCGCCACGCTTTTCAAGTTCTCTTAATATAGCAACAATTGATAAGCCATAAGGCCCCGGTGCGATTGCGACCACCTCTGCGAGACTTCCTGCTTTTTTAGAAAGTTTTTGAGCGGCAGAATGACTTGTAAAGATTATTGGAGGATTGCTTTGGTTGAATATAAGTTTCCCCTCTATTGGTATATGACCGGAACCGCTGACAATGGCCCTGATTCGACTCTTTAAATCCATACCTTCAGGCCCTTTTATTTCAGGATTTTCTTTTCTTAAAGTTTCAGCGCCTATTATACTTGCATCGGTTTTGAGACGCATATTTCCGAGATGCAATAGATCTTCATGGCTGCCAAACTTGGCAGGACTTATTCTTCCTCACAGAGTGCTTGCTGCAATCAATATTACCCTCAAGGTTTATCTCCGATATCGAACACAGGTCTCTGATGTTTGATTTTTTGCCAACCTCATAACGCCGAGATCGAACAATTCTGTTGTAGATCGTATCTACATATCACAAATATTTAAGCGTTTCAATATATACCTTGAAAGGCCATAACTTGCGAGGTATACCCCCTGGTCAAAAGGATAAATTTTTTAAAAAATCATAAGGAAGTGTGGTTTTGCTGACCACCTCAGAAAGCCGGCGAATTGTCGTCTCCCGATCCCGCTACTTGACAGGGAGCGTTCTCCATTGTAGTTTAAACCGGTTCGGCAGTTTAAAATCGAACTTTTTACTGGAGTTGTTGAGAAAATGACTGAACACGAAGATTTCAATCAATTCAACCAGGGTAGCGTGGTTTCTGTTCGTGGCAGCGTGATTGACGCTCATTTTCCGCTAAGACTTCCCCTTATTCACAACCTCTTGAGAGCCGGCAAAGACGGCAGGATAGCCATTGAGGTGAAAATCCATCTTAATTCTGAGAAGGTTCGCGGGGTTGCACTGACTTTGACCCAGGGATTGGCCCGCGGTTCTCTGATTATTAATACGGGTCAACCTTTGAATGTGCCGGTAGGGAAGCGTCTGCTTGGCAGGGTGTTCAATGTGTTCGGAGAACCTATTGATCGGAAAGGGGAAATACAAGGAGAGGAATGGCGCTCCATTCATCGAAATCCAGTGCCCATTGATCAGCGGGCAACTGTATCCGAAATTTTTGAAACAGGCATCAAAGCCATTGATATTTTGGCTCCTCTGGAGAAAGGTGGAAAGGCCGGGCTTTTCGGTGGAGCCGGTGTTGGCAAGACCGTAATTATCACGGAAATGATCCATAACATCGTGGGCCGTCATCATGGGGTAAGTATATTTTGCGGAATTGGTGAACGCTGCAGAGAGGGTGAAGAGCTTTACCGGGACATGAAGAATGCCGGAGTGATGGACAACACTGTCATGGTGTTTGGTCAAATGAATGAACCACCGGGCGCCAGGTTTCTGGTAGGCCATGCAGCCTTGACCATGGCTGAATACTTCCGGGATGATGCCAGGCAGGACGTTCTGCTCCTGATCGACAATATTTTCCGTTTTATCCAGGCAGGATCGGAGGTATCCGGGCTTATGGGACAAGTTCCTTCCCGCCTTGGGTATCAGCCGACTCTGGGAACAGAATTAGCCAAACTTGAAGAGCGCATATGCAACACCGCAGCCGGCGCTATTACCTCTATTCAGGCCGTGTATGTTCCGGCAGATGATTTTACGGATCCTGCGGCAGTTCATACCTTTGCTCATCTTTCCGCCTCTATTGTGCTATCACGAAAAAGGGCCAGCCAGGGGCTCTATCCTGCCATTGATCCGCTTTTGTCCAGCTCCATGATGCTGGTGCCCCTTATCGCCGGAAAGAGACACTTTCATGTGGCGCAGGAAGTTCGTAAGACACTGGCAACCTACGAGGAACTTAAAGACATCATTGCCATGCTGGGGTTAGAAGAACTTTCCCGGGATGACAGGCGGATCGTGTCTCGTGCCCGGCGATTGGAACGGTTTATGACACAGCCATTTTGCACAACAGAACAGTTCACAGGCCATAAGGGGAAAATGGTTAATCTGGAAGATGCTCTTGAGGGTTGTGAGCGTATTCTAAATGATGAATTTTCCGATTATCCGGAGAGATCGTTTTATATGATCGGAAAAATCAGCGAAGCAAAAAAAACATGAAACTCAAGGTGTTACTTCCAACACATATTCTTGTTGACGAAGAGGTTGTCAAGGTGATTGCTGAGGCTGAAAACGGCTCTTTTTGCCTCTTGCCGCGTCACATTGATTTTGCAGCAGCCCTTGTCCCGGGACTCTTTTCTTTTGTAACAGCTCAGGACGTTGAACAATTTCTCGCTGTAGATGAAGGAGTTCTGATCAAATGCGGCAGCGAAGTCCTGGTTTCAACAAGAAATGCTGTAATCGGGCCTGACCTGGGAATGTTGAAACAGACAATTCAAAAACAATTTGTTGAGCTTGAAGATCGGGAAAAGATGTCGCGTTCAGCGCTGGCGAAACTTGAGGCTAATTTTGTCCGGCGATTTATGGATCTGGAAAAACCCGGGTCAATGACAGGCTTATGAAAAAAGAGTATCTGAAAAGAGCGGAAAAGGTAAGCGAAACGGTGGGGGCTAAAGAAGCTCGCAAGATAAGAGCACGTCGTGAAAAGGATCATGGCGTCTGGTTTGGACTGGGCATGTTCGGTCTTGTCGGCTGGTCGGTGGCCGTTCCCACATTGATCGGCATTGCGCTGGGCATCTGGATAGATCTGAAATGGCCGAGTCGTTATTCGTGGACACTTATGCTTCTTGTTATCGGCGTCATCCTTGGCTGTTTGAACGCCTGGTTATGGATTACGTGCGAGCGGAAGAAGATATAGACTTTCAGATAAATAATTTCACTGTGTTATCAGTCGTTGACGTATAACCAATACGCCTTCCTCCTTCTGGCCTTGTGAAATTAATTATCTGAAAGTCTATAGATAACAGGAGATATTGATTTTTGGCAGCCACCTTGCTATTTATATTAGCTTTTGCAGCAGGTATCGGACTCGGGATATTTTATTTTGGCGGCCTCTGGTTGACAGTGCGGCGACTCCCCGTGGCGCGACATCCTGTTTTTTTAAGCTTTTGCAGTTTTTTCTGCCGTCTAATGGTGGTTCTGGCCGGCTTTTATTTTGTTATGGACGGTCATTGGCAGCGGCTGATTGTTTGCATGTTGGGTTTTCTGGGGATGCGGAGCATCCTTGTGCGTCTTTGGGGTCCAGACAAATGCATATAACTCCTGATACTTTAATTATTTTTCAATGGGGTCCTGTTTCCCTGAATGGAACTATCCTCTTTACCTGGTGCGTGATGATTTTGATGGTTGTTGGCTCCTGGCTGATAACCCGAAATCTTTCCACGGAAACCCATTTGTCTCAATGGCAGAACCTGCTTGAAGTTCTGGTGACAGGTATGAGGGATGAAATCCGCGACATCAGCAGCCAGGACCCTGGCAGGTACCTTTCTTTTGTGGGCACACTCTTTTTATTTATAGCTGTTTCGAATGTTCTTAGCATTGTTCCTGGTTATAAACCGCCCACAGGCTCTTTTTCAACCACGGCAGCGCTTGCCCTGTGCGTTTTTGTAGCTGTTCCCCTTTATGGTATTTCCCAAAAAGGCATTTCCTACTTCAAACAGTACATTGAGCCCTCTGTGTTTATGCTGCCGTTCAATATTATCGGTGAGATATCACGTACTTTTGCAATGGCAGTTCGACTATTTGGCAACATTATGAGCGGTACGGTTATTGCCGCCATTCTGCTTTCAATTGCGCCTCTTATCTTTCCAGTTCTTATGCAGGTTTTAGGACTTTTGATCGGATTAATCCAGGCATATATCTTTGCAATCCTGGCTATGGTATATATTGCTGCCGCAACTCGTGTGCAGCACCCGAAATAAAAAGCCGGCCGGCAAAGCGAAAAAGGAGATTTGTTAAATGGATAATGTTAGCATTATTGGAGCCATGTCTATTATTGCTTCAGGATTGACTATGGCCATCGGTTCAATCGGTTCCGCTTTGGGAGAAGGGCGGGCTCTGGCACAGGCGTTGAGCGCTATTGCTCAGCAGCCGGATGAGACCAATACCATTACCCGAACTCTTTTTGTGGGTATGGCTATGGTGGAATCTACCGCAATTTACTGCTTTGTGGTGTCCATGATTTTGATTTTTGCCAATCCCTTTTGGGCGTATGTTGTATCCAGGGCAGGAGGATAATCTGTGCTTATTGACTGGTTTACCGTGATTGCCCAGATTATTAATTTTCTTGTGCTCGTTTATCTGCTCAAGCGTTTTCTTTACGGCCCGATTATAAGAGCCATGGACGAACGAGAGAAAAAAATCGCTCTTAGCCTGGAAGGGGCCAGAGAAAAAAAAGATGAGGCTGACCTGGAAGCAAAAGACTATCGCAGAAAAAACAGGGAATTTGATGAGCGCCGCGAAGAGCTGTTTTCTCAGATCAGAGAAGAAGTAGAGGTTCGTCGAAAAAATCTCATAGACGAAGCCCGAGACCAGGTTGATACCGGCAGGACTAAGTGGTATGAGGCGATCCGGAAAGAGAAAGAGACGTTTCTTCAGGACCTGCGCTGGCGTGCAGGAAAGCAGACTTGCGTTATTTCTCGCCGGGCATTAAAGGATATGGCAGATGTTGACCTGGAGAATCAGATCATCCATGTTTTCATTGAAAAACTTCGAAGTCTGAACGATGATGAGCTGAAGGAGCTTAAGGAATCTATACGTCAATCACCACAAAAAATAAGTGTGCGCAGCGCTTTTGAAGTTCCAAAAAAAATGGCCGGAGAAATTATTGAAGTTCTGCGAAATCAGGCATCCAGCAATGTTGATGTGCGGTTTGAGATTTCACCTGATCTTATATGCGGTATTGAATTGAAATTTTCCGGCCGCAGAATATCGTGGAACGTGGCTGATTATCTGGAAACCCTGGAAGAGAGTCTGCTTGCAGCGCTTGAAAGCAAAGCAGAAAAAGCTGCTGATAGACTTTCAGATAAATAATTTCACTGCATTATCAGTCAAAATCTTCGACGACGTACAACTTAGCACGAGTTACTCAGATTTTTCCTTATAGCCTTGTGAAAGGAATTATCTGAAAATCTATTAGAAAAAAGATGACAGAGAATAACACAACACTGAAATCATTTATAGATAACACCTTCGCTCTTTTTGACAGCGTTCTTGATGACCACAGGCCTGAGCTGAAGAACCGTGAGGTGGGCACCGTAAGCTATATCGGTCAAGGCATTGCACGGGTGGATGGTTTGCCGTCAGTCAGATCAGAGGAACTGGTCCGCTTTTCCGGCGATGTCTACGGCATGGTTTTTAACATTGATGTTTCGGAGATAGGGGTTATTCTTTTGGGCGAAAGTGATGAACTAAAGGCCGGTTCCGAGGTAAGAAGCGCCGGACGTGTTTTGGATGTGCCGGTAGGTGATGCCCTGATCGGTCGTTTTGTGAATCCTATGGGCCACCCTCTGGACAATCTGGGTCCTGTCCGTACTTCATGGCGACGTCCTGTTGAACGGCAAGCCCCTGAAATTATGGACCGTTTTTCTGTGACAGTCCCGCTTCAAACCGGACTCAAGGTGGTAGACGCATTAATTCCAGTCGGTCGCGGCCAGCGGGAACTCATTCTTGGTGACAGGCAAACAGGCAAAACAGCAATTGCGCTGGATACGATAATCAACCAGAAGGATAAAGACGTTATCTGTATCTATTGTGCCATTGGCCAGCGAAGCTCATCTGTGGCAAAGCTCATTAACGATCTTAACAAGTACGGCGCCATGAGCTACTCTATTGTCGTGGTAGCTGAAGGGGAAAGTCCTCCCGGGTTGAAGTTCATCGCACCCTATGCGGCAACCACCATAGCAGAATATTTTATGGAACAGGGAAAGGACGTATTAATTATATACGACGATCTTACACGTCATGCCCGGGCATATAGGGAGCTTTCACTTTTGCTGCGTCGTCCTCCCGGCAGGGAGGCCTTTCCTGGCGACATATTCTATATCCATTCCAGACTCCTTGAACGAGCGACCCATCTCCGGAAAGAACTCGGGGGCGGATCTTTGACTGCCTTGCCCATCGTGGAAACAGAGGCTCAAAACATATCCGCATATATCCCAACGAACATCATCTCAATCACTGACGGCCAGATATATCTTTCCCCTGACCTCTTTCAAAAAGGTATTCTCCCGGCTGTGGATGTTGGAAAATCAGTATCCAGGGTTGGCGGAAAAACACAGCTTGCAGCATATCGGTCCGTTGCCGGCGATTTGCGCCTTTCTTATTCGCAGTTCGAGGAGCTGGAGACATTTTCACGTTTTGGAACGCGTCTGGATGAGGAGACACGCAAGACTCTTGATCGCGGGCGCCGAGTCAGGGAAGTTCTCAAACAGCCTCAATATGAACCCTTGCCTGTTCCCGAGCAGACCGCTGTTCTTGTGGCTGTAACCGGCGGCATTTTTGATCAGATCTCGCTCAATCAGATAGCAGGAGCCGAGCAGCTCATACGTAAGGCAGTTATCACACAACTGCCTGATCTTTGCTCGCGCATTCAATCAGGAGATAAACTTGGCGATGAGGATCGTAATGCCGTTCTGAGCATAGCCGGGAAGGCCGTTAAAAAAATGAAGTCAGATAATGCAAATGATTGAGCATCTGATGCTGAAACCGGCTGTTTTCTTAATTTATTCAACACTACCTCTTTGTATCCCTCTATAGGGCTGAATATTAGAATTTGGATAACCGCGCCCTATGGGCGGGGGTAAAAATAGCTTTGCGTAGAGATCTGCCCAGATGTATTTCCTAATTGAGTTGTTCCCGCAATTCAAAAAGGAG
>JAJSZP010000107.1 GCA_030262775.1 Deltaproteobacteria bacterium
ACCATAACCGAAGGAAGTAATAAATTAACTAATATAAAAAGCCTGTGGTCGGATATAGAAGAACTGTTAAAAGGAAATACAAAAAAGGGTAAAACCCCTGACCTCTGGGATGGACGTACTGCCGAAAGAATAATAACAGAATATATATAGTGGACCCCCAAATGAGACAGTGCGTTAAGGTGTGTTCCCAAGAAAAAGGAGGCACAGAATGGGCAGAAAAGAACATAGCAAGGAATTGAAGGCGAGAATTGCTCTTGACCTGGGGGCTCACTTCAGTCCGATTCACATCAAACCTAATGAAGTCAAGTAACTCCATGATCACCATAAAAAAATATACAGAAGCAGATAAAACTAACTGGGATTACTATGTTATGCAGCATTCCCAGGGTACAATATTCCATTTGACCAGGTGGAAAAAAGTAATTGAAAAGACCTTCGGCCACAAGAGCCATTATCTGATAGCAGTTGAAAATATAGTAGGCAGAGGTCAGGGGTCAGAAATCAGAGAACAGAGAACAGAAACCCGAAACCCGGTTGTCGGAATACTTCCTCTTTTCAGGATAAGGAGTTTTATTTTTGGCAACTACCTGGTTTCAGTGCCTTTTGCAGAACTTGGCGGAGTACTTGCTGATGACAAAAACGTGGAAAGAATGTTGCTTGACCGTGCAATTGAAATGGCAGAGGAAATGAAATGTGATTACATAGAGCTTAGAAATCAAGAACAGATCGAAAATCTTCCAGCCAAATCGCTATATTACAATTTCAGACGGAAAATTTATTCTGACCCTGACCAAAATATGCAGGCAATACCGCGCAAGGCAAGGCGTATGATACGCCGGGGGATCAAGTTCGGCCTTTATTCGGAATCCGGCATTCATCTTCTCCATGATTTTTACGAAATCCTGGCAAAAAGCTATCACCAACTCGGAACCCCTATCTTCTCAAAAAGATTTTTTAGAACGTTTTTAGACGAATTCGGTACGGATGCTCAAATTCTTGTTGTTTACGATAAAAAAGGAACGTCTGTTGCCGGAGTTTTGAGTTTCTTTTACAAAGATCAGGTTCTACCTTTTTACGCAGGATCACTATTCGAATATAGAAAACTGTCTTCAAATGATTTTATGTACTGGGAACTGATGAGTTATGGGAGCGAAAACGGTTATAAAATATTTGACTTTGGAAGAAGCAAGATTGATACAGGCTCATATCATTTTAAAAGACATTGGGGATTTAAACCAGTTCCTCTTTTCTATCAATACCATCTAAACAGGATTAACGAACTTCCCAACTTGAGTCCAGCTAACCCAAAGTATCAGAAAAAGATCGAACTATGGAAAAAAATGCCGTTTAAAGTCACAAAAATACTGGGTCCTCCTATAGCAAAATATCTGGCATGACAAATTATTTTCCTCCTTTAATTCTGATGGGACTGATATTTATTTCATCTTCTATCCCCATGGACGGTCAAAGCGAACACCTCAAATTCTTGATGAAACTTAAGCCTACCGTTCAAAATCTTTTGCACATACCATTGTTCGGTCTTTTTGCATATCTTTGGCTGAGAGCCTTTACCCGTCATGGTTTTTCCAAAACGAAAACCTTTGTGCCGGGTAGATATGGCTCGCTGACAGACATGCTTTTAAACATTGTCGGTATCATCACAGGCGCTGTTATCTATCTGCATAGGGCAGAAAGTAAGCAGTAAGGAGTATGCAGCATGCAGCGAAATACATCTGGATATAGAGGTTAGCGTGATTTGAAGGTTTATAAATTGGCATATGAGCTTGCATTATGAATATTCTCTACATAGCCCATCGCATTCCGTACCCCCCCAACAAAGGAGATAAAATACGTTCATTTAATGAAATAAAACATCTTTCCTCATCTCATAAGGTTGACCTTGTTTGTTTGACCGATAATATAGACGACCTGAAGTTTAAAAGTAATCTGAAAAAGTATTGCAGGCGAGTCTTTGTGCAGCATTTCAAAATTAATCAGGCTAAACTCCGGGGCTCCATTAATCTTGTTAGGGGAAAAGCAATTTCAGTCGGCTATTTTTACATGAGGAACATCCAGAAAATTATTGATCAGTGGCTATCTGATACTGTTTATGATGCTATTATCTGCTTTTCCTCACCCATGGCAGAATATGTTCTTAACCAATCAACCAATCAACCAGTCAACCAGTCAACCACAACAATAATGGATTTTTGCGATGTAGATTCAGACAAGTGGCTGCAATATTCTCAACGATCCAAATTTCCTCTTAATTTGATTTATCGAATTGAAAATAAAAGACTCCTTGAATATGAGAAAAAGATTAACCGGTCTTTTGATAGCTCAGTCTTTGTTTCTCAACAAGAAGCCAATCTTTTTTACAGATTGTTTCCTGAAGCAAAAAATATTTCGGTCATAGGAAATGGTGTGGATCATGAATACTTTTCGCAACCCGCAACCCGCAACCCGCAACCTGAAACCCTCATGTTCGCAGGCGCTATGGACTATTGGGCCAACGTGGACGGCGTGCTATGGTTCTGTGAAAAGATCCTTCCAATTATAAGGGCCGGATATCCCAAACTGCAATTTTATATCGTAGGGAATAATCCAAACCCGAAAATTCAAAAATTAGGAAGCAATAAACGTATTAACGTGACCGGTTTTGTTGAAGATATAAGACCGTATTATAATAATGCGGATATTTGCGTAATACCGCTTCGTATCGCCAGGGGCGTGCAAAATAAAGTACTTGAAGCCATGTCAATGGGAAAAGCGGTGATAGCTACATCTGTCGCTGTTCAAAGTATTAGAGCCACACCAGGAGTACATCTGCTTGTTGAAGATAATTTTGACAAATTTGCTGAAGCGGTTTCAATGCTGTTGAAAAATCATACTCTAAGAAATTATTTGGGGACAAACGCAAGGCAATTTGTGAAGTCAAATTACAACTGGCAAAAAAATATGAAAAAATTTGATGAACTAATGGAGCAAGCAGAGGCTGGGAGGCTATGAGCTGCAAAATTCTTCACATCCTTGATCACAGTCTCCCGCTTCACAGCGGTTATACTTTCCGCAGTCATAATATTTTCCAAGCACAACGCAATATGGGCTGGCATCCTGTAATAATAACTTCACCCAAGCATGAGGAAAGCTGGAAAGGTACGTGGGAACCGCAGGAACACATCAATGGGTTTCGTTATTATCGAACAGGATCTATTTCTAACAACGGCATTCCTTTTAAAACAGAACTTCAACTCATGAGGGCACTTGCCAGGCGCATTCAGGAGGTGGCCCAGCAGGAAAAACCTGATCTTCTGCATGCTCACTCACCAGTACTCAACGCCATTCCTGCTCTATGGGCAGGGCGTAAGCTTGGAATCCCTGTTGTTTATGAAATTCGTGCTTTCTGGGAAGATGCTGCTGTAGATCATGGCACATATGCTGAAGGCTCATGGAAATATAACCTGACAAAATCTGTTGAAACCTGGGTTTGCAGAAGATCTGATCAGGTTGCTGTACTTTGCAATGGTCTTAAAAACGATCTTGCAAAAAGAGAAATTTTTTCACAAAAAATTACTCCTGTTTTTAATGGCATCAATCCAGATGATTTTAGACCTTGCCCGCCTGATGAGGGATTGAAAAAAGAATGGAATTTTTCCGGGAAAAAGGTCATCGGCTTTATCGGTTCCTTTTACCGTTACGAAGGCCTTGATCTTCTCATCAATGCCTTCTCACATCTAATTCCCCAGCTTTCCGGCATCGTCCTGCTCTTAGTCGGTGGTGGCGAGATGGAAAATGAGCTAAATGCCCAGATAAGGCGACTGAACCTTGAGGACAGGGTTATCATGCCCGGTAGAATACCGCATGATCGCATTCCCGGAGTATATGCTTTAATTGATATCCTGGCATATCCCAGGTATTCCATGCGTCTTACAGAATTAGTAACTCCGCTAAAACCGCTTGAAGCAATGGCCATGGGCAAAGCCCTGGTCGCAAGCGATGTCGGAGGTCACCGCGAGCTGATTCGGCACAATGAAACAGGACTTATATTTTCTGCCGGTAATGAAACAGCCTTGGCAGATGCACTCAAGCGTATTATAGACGATGATTCTTTGCGTAAAAATCTGGAATCCAAAGGCCCGGTCTGGGTACGAGAACACCATACATGGAAAAAGACCACCGCAGTTTATCAAGAAATTTATGCTAAAGCGTTGGGAAGCCGATCAACAAACCCAAGTACCTCGTTAATGCAAAAACTATGAAACCTATAATTCCAAAAGGCGGTTTTTTTGCCGCAAAATATAGAAAACAGAATCTGGACGATCTGGAGCATCGGTTAAAGGAAAGCGGAGCTCAAACTCTAACTTTACATGATAAAGGGCTTGTCCTTGGTGTGTGGAAGGAGTTTCCGGGTCAGGGATTGTGGTTTGACAAAAATGCACTGGTGGTCTACGACCTTGATCTGACCAACGAAGCTGAACTCTTAAAGATAGTTGACCTGAGCCATAGCGAGAAGCCTGATACCGGCTATCTGCTTTGGTCCCTATATAGAAAATTCGGGCTTGATTTCCTGGACAGGCTGCGAGGGGCTTTCGGTTTTGCACTCTGGGATGGAGAAAAAGACAACCTTCTTGTTGCAACAGACCCTTATGGCATAAAGCCTGTTGTATATTCTCATAGATCCGGGGGACTTATTGCGGCCTCGCGGATAAAGCATATTTTTCTGGCGCCTGACATCTCAAGAGAGATTGATCCGGAGGCTATTTACCACTACCTCTTTTTTCAGGCCATTTGCAGCCCGGTCAGCATATATAAAGATATCCGCAAGCTTGAGTCCGGGAAAGCAATCTATTTACAAAATGATTCTTTAAAGGAATTTGTTCATTACGATATCCGTTACCAACCGGATACGGCACTAAGTGAATCGCATTGGATCAAGACCATTCAGCAAGAGTTGGAAAAAGCTGTCAATGTATATGTGCCACTTTCAACACCGGAAAAAACAGGCTGTTTTCTTTCCGGAGGAACAGACTCCAGTTCTGTAATAGGCTATTACAGAAAGCTCACAGGCAGGCCAGCCAAAACATTTTCGATCGGCTTTAATGAAGCAAAATACAATGAACTCGACTACGCCCACATTGCTTCACATCATTTTGGCACAGAACAGAACGATTACTATGTGACGCCTCTGGATGTTCTGAACCTGATTGATGCCCTGCCCAGGATCTACGATGAACCCTTTGCAAATGCCTCGGTCGTTCCAGCCTACTACTGTGCCAGCATGGCCCGTGAGTCCGGAGTTGAAGTGCTGCTTGGCGGCGACGGGGGAGACGAGATTTTCGGGGGAAACGAGCGTTATGTAACCAATCTGGTGTTTGAAAGGTACTTCTTGCTGCCCCGAGCTTTGCGCACGTTGCTATTGGAACCTCTTTTGGAAAAGTTTCCGGATGTGGGGCCTATATACAAGGCCAGTCGTTACATTCGCAGGGCCAACATGCGCAACCCCGCGCGTTTTTTCTCATACAATCTGTTAGCAGAAACAGACCCGTCAGAGATCTTTCAGCCCGAATATCTCGCCAAACTTGACACCAACTGTTTTATTAATCTTGCCAAATCACACTATGATCTGGCCGCTCCTGCACACGACACGGACAGGCTTCTTTATATTGACATGAAGTTTACCATTACCGACAACGATCTCCGCAAGGTCACACAAATGGTTGAAGCAGCAGGTGTGAGAGTCCGTTATCCGTTTCTCGACCGGGATCTGGTAGATTTTACAGCCACTATCCCTCCAACGCTCAAAGTCAAACCGGGCAAAAACCGCTACATATTCAAACAGGCCATGGAGGGGTTTTTGCCGCATGAAATCATCAAAAAAACAAAACACGGCATGGGACTTCCCATTGCGCTATGGTTCAAAAAGGATTCCAGACTGTTAGAGTTGCTAAATAACACTCTCTTCCGCAGCGTTCCCCTGATCACCGAATATGTTCGCCCTGAATTTATCAATAAGATGAAATCAGCCTTTGAAGCGGACAGCACATCTTACTACGGGGACAATTTGTGGGTATTATTGATGTTGGAGCTTTGGCTTCAAAAGGGATAGAGGCTGGGAAGAAGGAAGATAGGATGCGAACAGATAGAGCTTGTCAGCCATGAGCTATGAAGCGTTCATGTTCTCCCTTCTATTTATTTGGTCGTAGATAAAGATTGCATCTCAATCAGTTTCTTCTTAAGCATATTGGACTTCGGTGAATATTTTAAACCCCTTTTAGCAGTTTTTATTGCGTTTTTTAAGTCATGATGTTCTTTGTAATAACTGATAATATGTAAATACGCAGGAACGTAGTTTTTCTTCAGTTTTATTGCTTGTATAAAATGCTGTAGAGCTTTGCTGTCTTTGCCCATCAGTTTCTGCGTAATGCCCATTTTTAAATGCAATTCCGGCATCAATATGAATTTTGGATTAGAATGTGTTATCACGTAGTTAATTTGTGCTTCCGCCTCCCTCAGCAAGGCAGAAGGTTTTCCAACTCCTCTGGAATGTCGGTTGAGCATTATTAAGCCATAACAATAATGATGCAGATGCATCCAATCCTTACCTTTTTCGCCTTGTCTTGCGAATATAGGGTCCCATTTTTTTCTCTCATGTTTGTATTTATCTGCGTTCAGCGCGGCCCTGCATCTGCAGTAAGGTGGCAAATAACGCAGCTCGTAATCATAGGCAAGTTTTTTTCCACCCAAGGCTTCAAATTCTTCTTTTCCACCAGCCATGCCGAAGGCTGGAAGAAATAAAATGATAATGCTTATAACTATGATTAAACGTGTCAGCATTGTGATCCTCTTCAGTATTGCTTGTTATGCTCCATTATGCTTTTTCATCGTCAAGCCTAAATATTGTGTTATATAATATGAATATAAAAAACGGTCAATTCTTAAATGATAAAATAAGGCGATATAAGCCACTTTCAAATAACCCAATTATAACCTTTTGATATAATTGATAAATTATTTTTGGTTACAGCGCCGCAGAGCGGCATAACATGGCTTTTTACCAAATGGAGATGCAATGATTACTGAACACGCAAGAAATACCGTTTATATATCAACCAACAAGGTGACCTTAATAGGCAGATTCAGGGAGTTGTTGGGTTACAAAACACTTCTCTGGACACTTGCCTGGCGTGATATCCGGGTCCGTTACAAGCAATCTGTTCTTGGAATTGTCTGGGCCATGTTTATTCCTCTTAGCATGATGCTTGTATTTACCTTCATATTTACAAGAGTAGTACCTTTAAAGACCGATCTTCCATATGCCATCTTTGCTTACTGCGGTCTCCTTCCCTGGCAGTTTTTTTCAGCCGGCACCACAGGCGCGGCAAACAGTCTCCTGGCAAACCGAAGTTTGGTTACCAAGATATACTTTCCGGCAGAGGTATTTCCCTTGTCCTGCATCCTGGCCTCTTTTATAGATTTTCTTGTAGGAAGTATCGTTTTGGTGGGGTTAATAATATTTTATGCTTTGACCGGTTATTCCATTACCATAAGCTGGACTTCCTTTCTAATAGTCCCCGTTCTTATTGTTCAGATAGTGTTTACCTGTGGAGTGAGCTTTTTTCTTTCCATGGGAAATTTGTTCTTTAAGGATGTCCGCTATGTTTACAGTGTAGTAATCACGCTATGGATGTTCGCATCTTCGGTCATATATCCCATGAAGACATCAGACCCCAAGATCCAGTTTATCCTCAATCTCAACCCCATGACCCCCATCCTGGACGCCTATAGAGATGTTCTCCTTCGGGGAAAGCTTCCTGATTGGAGCACCTTGGGATACTCGGCATTTGTAGCGGTAATAGTATTTTTAGCAGGCTGGATAATTTTTTATAAGATGCAGTATAAATTTGCAGAAAAAATCTGAAAAAAATTTAGTGAAAGGGGAAAAGTAAGGAAAAGGCGGGAGAAACACGAAGGTACGAGAGATGAGTAGGGAGTAAGTAAGGAGTACGGCTTCAATACGGAAGATTTGTTCACTACAATCGATTCTGCCTTATTTGTGTAAATTTCTGTCTGCGTGCGAACACGCACAGGCAGGCGTGTTTATTCGTGGCTGAGATATAGTTGCCTAAAGTCATCAAACTTGTTAATGCACTAATCAAGACGTGGCCCCCAATCACACGGCCCCTGTGTTATTCTGTGGCCATAATCAATAAATTAAGTATAATGAGCAAATAAGCTTCAATTTCACACTGTGGAGGGAAGAGATAAATGGAAACATTTTACAATTATACCGTAATCATTGAAAAAGAAGATGAGGGTGGTTTTCATGCATTTTGCCCTGTTTTTCCTGGATGTCATACCCAGGGGGAGACTTTTGAAGATGCTGTGGATAATATCAAGGATGCTATAAGGGTTTATATAGAAAGTATGATTGCTCATAATGAACAGCTTCCGGAAGAGGATATAACCATTAAACCATTAAGGATAGCTTTGTGAGTAATAGACTACCACAGGTAAAGGCTAAAGATATTGTGCGTGTTGTTACAAAGTTGGGGTTTACGTTTGACCGCCAATCTGGGAGCCATGCTATTTACTTTCGAGATTCGGATAGGAGACGGGTTGTTGTGCCTGTACATCCAGGAAAGGATATCAAACGAAAAACTCTTTTTGGGATTATCAGGGATATGGGAATAGAAGTAGAAGGGTTTAGGAAGCTGAAGTTTCACCGAAATTAAAGCATAATTATCATGCAACCATGCGTAGCAGCATGTTAATGAAATATTTTTTCAAGGATTTGGTGTGACTGTGGCAAACAGCATCAAA
>JAJSZP010000108.1:0-6246 GCA_030262775.1 Deltaproteobacteria bacterium
ATCTTTTTATCAAATTCTTCGTCACGCTGTTCCAGATAATAGCGTATTTTATGGGGCTTAAGTGGTTGAGACTTAAGTATTCGATAAATAGTTGCCTTGACTGCACGGTTCAAGCATTCATGACCAGCGGCCGGAGCATGTTTCCGCGTATGCTTGGCCAAATGTGATAATGTCCAGATCTCTGCTGCATAACCATGATCTTTCGGCTTGGTACAGGCAAGGTTAACAACCCAGGCCTTTGCTTCTTCTGTGATGACTGGATCTTTGGGCCTATGATACTTATCCTTTAATCCCGTTTCAACACCGGCAGCTAAGGCCTTATCAATGCACTTATATATTGTTGGCCTACTGATATTTAGTTCTTTTTTGATTGATGAAATTGCTCTACCAGCAGCATAACTCAGTAAGATACCAGCTCTCTGAACCTCCCGTATCGGAGCGGTACGAGATCGGATGATTTTAATTAATTTTTGATGTTGGCCTTTGTCTAACTGTAATTTGGGTCTTTGGCTCTTTCTTGATATAGCTTCCTCCATAGTTTTTGAAGAAGCTATATCACCCTTGCCTTTTTCTGCAAAGTAACACTTCATTGCGGCCAAACCAATCTGCATCACTCTCGCAAATATATCTCTTTCCATTTCATATGCTTCAAATTGAGCGGCGTTGTTTTGCGCATACTCGAAAAGTTCTTTGACTTCCAGTTCACCTTCAATTATGCTTTGCTCTAAGTTTAACCGCATATATATTTATAAGATTTCCACATACGCTTTGGAATTAAATAATATTGAATTGGGTAACGTTTTTTCGTTGTAATGCCACACATGTTTTCTAAATCAAGACACAAGTTGGCTAAGGCCCCCAAGAGCTGAGAAGCCATATACTTTGGGCTTGATCCAGTGCCAGAAAATTTCTACAGGATTATATTCAGGCGAATAAGGAGGCAAGTAAAACAAGTGGATATTCTTGTGTCGCCGCAAAAATATTTTGGTCTTTTGGGATTTGTGAATGCTGGCATTATCAAGAATTATCGCAATTTCCTTTTTTTAAACCAACCTCTAACCAGGTATGGTTCGGTTGAAAAGTGAGATTCATCAAGTGCGTATGTTTCTGTTTCTCCCCTGGAGAGCATAGCTTTGATTCCTTCTATCATAGATTGAATCCTTTTCGCCTTTTCCTCCTTTGCAGGTGCGCGAGCGGGAACAGTTTTAGCTGGCCGCTTATAGCTGTACCCCATGGAATTAAGAGCACGAATAACTGTATCGTTGCTGACTGACAGGTTGAGCTTTGTTGCTGCATCATAGACAATCAATGGCACTGACCAGACATGATCCTTATAGCCATACTCAACAGGGGAGCTATTCAAAATTTTACGAATATGTTCCTTAATCTTTGAGCGCTTTTCATCTGGTCGACCAGGAGAGTACTTGCGACCCAGCCCTTTTATGCCAGACGCATTGTATCGCTTTAGCCAATCTCGAACCGTATGAGGATTCCGCTTCAAGGTTTTAGCAATTTGGGAAACTTTTTTCCCTTGAGAACTGAGTAGCACCATCAAGGCTTTCTCGGAATCTTTCGATGAGGCCAAGCTACGAAACCGCTCTATGTCTTTTTGTTGTTTTTTGTTTATGGAAACCTTTATCATGACTACCTCCTGTCGTAACGCTCCCATAATAAAGAAGAATAGTCAAGTTATTTATAGATATTTATGCATATACGTTTACTGAATACGGTTGCATCCTTCCTCCTTATTAGATGTTAGTTTTACACCAATATCGCAATAAATTGGAGGAAGGATGTCTACCGTTTTTATTTTTAAGCCCTTAAGATAGTTATAGCTATAGTTGATATTTACGCAAAAAAGGTTACACTCTTTTGATTTTGTGTTTTCATGCCTGCAAGTATATACCATGCAGACAGTTTTGTGCTGTCTCTAATTTCTTGTAATTATTGATAATATACCAACAATTTTTTACTGAATGTCAAGCAAAAGTTCACCTTTTTTTATTTTTTACCGTCTTTTTAATGCATGTAAAAAGCTAACCGGACACCACTGATTTAGAACTCAAATACTCGGCAATAGTACGGTCATAAACCGCCGTATGGGCAAAAGCCTTCTGCGCCAGATTAAAACGAAGTTCAAGAGAGGTCTTACCGTCATTTGCCTTTATTTCAGAAATGATTTTTTCATAATCCAATGGATCAACAACGGACGCAACCCGCAAAAAATTCTTTGCTGATGCCCTTATCATACAGGGACCGCCTATATCTATATTACCCCTGGCCTGCTCAATAGTTATTCCATCTTTTGCAATAGTCTCTTTAAAAGGATACAGATTGCAAACAACCATATCAATAGGCACAGAACCGGTCCTATTCAAGTCCTCCTTGTGGGCATCATTATAAGTCTCAGTAAGCAGTCCGAGATATATCTTAAAATCCAGTGTCTTAACAAGCCCTCCCTGGGTTTCCGGCTGGCCTGTATAGTCAGAAACTTGGGCCAAGCATGACGAAACTTTCTCCCCGAGTATCTCTTTTATTCTACCGAATGTGCCGCCTGTGGAAAAAATTTTTACATCGGGATTGATCTCAAGAAGTTGAGGTATCAACTTATCAAGCCCATGTTTGTCTGATACGCTTACAAGCAAATGCCTTACTTTTACATACTCATCAATCCTTTCAACAACATTAATGCTCATAATAACTACCTCTTCCCTTCATATTCTTCTAAAAAACATCTAAAAAATCGCTTCATGAAATCATGGCGCTTTTCTGCCATTTTCCGGCCTGTTTTTGTCTGTATTCTGTCTTTAATACTTGAAAGTTTTACCATAAATTCTCTAAAACCTGTATCATCTTTTGAGTACGGAATAGAATCTTCTATACTGATCTCAGGGCTATGAAGCCTTGCGCCAACTTCGCCTGCAAATAGAAATGCTCTTGCCACGCCTACAGCACCAATTGCATCAAGCTTGTCTGCATCAAATAAAACCTTTGCCTCCAATGTTTTTGGCGCATGGTTTCCTCGAAATCTATGTGACCTTATACAATGGATAATATTTTCCTTCTGACTTTCTGAAAGGGGAAGATCCTTTATAATAGGCCAGGCCATCTGCGCGCCTTTTTCAGCATGGCAAACTGCGCCTCCGGATTCATCCTGAAAACATCTTCCAATATCATGCAGGTAAGTTGCAATAAGCAATACATCCATGTCAGATCCTTCTGCTGATCCAATATGCTTACTTAACATACATACCCGCGTAGTATGATCCCAGTCGTGGCTGCCATTTGCGCCATCAAACATTTTTTTTGCAAGTAATTTTATATTCTCGACAAAAAAACTTGTAGCAGTCTGACAGCTATCATTAATTTCTGAAATCCTTCTTGCTGAATCAGATCTCCTCATTTAAGCTATCTCCAAGCAGTAAATACCGCTTTATTTTTAATATTGAGCCTCTTGCGGAAACAAAAAAACTTTTGAATTATTTTGATCAGTAGAGGAATAATTATGGTAAAGAAGCTGCCTCTATGATATATTACAACTAATTGATCTGGTTGAAAAATTAGTTGAAACAAGGAGGCAATTTTATGAGAAAAGTATCACAGATTTGGTTTAATATTCAAGGATTTCTTTTCCCTTTTATAGAAAAGGAAATTGAGGGGACCTCTTACTGAAAAGTTAAAGCAACTGGTGGCGACCCTGGAATTAATACGGATTGAAGATTTTGTTCGTATTCCGGATTATTGGCATGGACAATCCCCCAGGAACCGCGCACAGATAGCGAGATCATTTGTAGCAAAAGCAGTTTACAACATGACCACTACATGTTTATACCTTGGTTTTTTTAAAATTTTACCAATATTATTTTATCTTCGAAAAGACCCTGCCAAATTCCTCAATGGTTATTGACTCTACTTTAACCGGCTCTTTAAGAAAAGAACCATAAGGTATAAATTTACTTATCATCCCCACAAAATGATTGTAATCGACATATTCCTCTTTATTGTATTCATTTAATCTTTTTGATCTTCCGTTTTTAGAAAGATTGAATAATACATATTTGTCATCTTCTTCAACGATTCCAGTGTAACCATTTCTGTATGATTTGATACTTATAATTTTCATTATGTTATGAGTTATTCATGAGAAACTAGAAAAAGTATGAGCGTCTTGCAGAAACGCATGAAACCACATTGCCCATGCCATATATCATGGTGAAGTGGACCCAAGTCAAGGACAATTTTTTCCTAAATTAAGGTACGCTTCTTTTTGTCTTTTAATCGAATTATTCATGCTGCTATTTGGGCAACTTCCTCTCCCCAATACACCTCAGCAGGTGCAGGGCGATTGCATCAAAATTTGGCATAATTTTTGATTCTAAACAAATCAATAGGTTACGAATAGCGCTTCAAAATAAGCTCTGACAATCTGCTCTGTTGTCTTACCTAACTATTTGATTTTTATGGGTCTAAAATTTTGATGCAATTGCCCTGTCAGCAGGTGTTTTTCTTTTGAACGACTAATGTGGTCGTTCAAAGTTGTAAAACTCAAAATATTCCTTCAGCCCGGCAATCAATTCCGTTACTGTCTCGAACTCTTCGAGAAATATTTTTTCGTACTTCACTGATCGCCATAAACGTTCTATAAAGATATTATCCATACAACGTCCTTTGCCATCCATGCTGATCTTGATACCTCTTTCTTTCAGTGTACCGGTAAAGGCATTACCGGTATATTGTGCACCTTGATCGGTATTGAATATCTCAGGGCTGTTATGTTTTCGAAGAGCACCCTTCAGAGCATTCACACAGAAATCGTCATCCATTGTCACAGACACCTCCCAGGACAAGCACATAGCGGCTTGCCCAATCCATAACTGCCGTTAGATACACAAATCCATGCGCCAGCCTGATATAGGTAATGTCGGAACACCAGACCTGATCAGGCTCTGTAATCGACAATTTCCTCAGGAGATATGGATACTCTGCGTGGCTTGCTTGTATTCGGTTTGGGGGCTACTGATTCAATACCCATTAAACGGCATCAGCCGTCGAACACGTTTGCGGTTTACAGGAAAACCCTGGGCCGATAATAAGATGACCGTGGCAGCCCCAGCAAGTCGCACTGTCTGCTGATACTGAGATCTGAATCTTTTGGTTCTATGCATTTTATCTTCTCACCTGCGCTCATCCCAGATAACCTGTCTTTTTTTTAGCCAGTCCACTTCGATCTGCAATTGTCCAACCTTTTTATATAAACGATCTCGTTCAACCTCTTTTTTCTCAGTCTCTTTGTCTTTTTCCCTGTTAAAAATATCAGGGGCTGACTCAAGCAACTGCTTCTTCTATCTACCTATTTGATTGCTGTGAACCCTATATTCTGAAGCCAATTCAGACATTGTTTTCTGACCCTTTATTGCATCAAGGGCAATTCTCGCCTTCAATTCCTTGCTGTGTTTTTTTCTGCTCATTGAAGTGCCTCCTTTTTCTTGGAAACACACCTTAACACACTGTCTCATTTTTGGGGGTCCACTATATTTCTCCCTGGGAACATGCGAAGCTGTCATTTTCCGTTGAAAATCTGTTCGACAGGAAATACTTTGATTACAACATTGGAAGGGAGCGCAGCTATTTTGTGGAGTTGAGGCTTGAGTGGTAAATTAAGAATTAGGAATTAAGAGGAATCAGGGATGATTGGTGTGATATTCGGCCTGTATCCGGCAAGAAAGGCCTCTATGTTGAATCCGATAGAGGCGCTGAGATATGAATAGAAAAAGGTGAGAGGGGGATTTTGTGCTGTCAGCATAGCTATAGTTGGATTTTGGTTGACAATATGTCTGTTAATCGGTTATAAAAAACAATTTGTAGTAAGAAGCTGCGTTTATAAAAATGGCTACCAACGCAAGGCGGAACAACTGCTTTGGTGGATTCGTTTCTTACGCTCCTTAATCCTCCCTACGATTCAGGCTACCAATAAGTTTGTAGGGTGGATTAAGCGAAGCGAATCCACCGAAAACTGTAAATTCAATCAGAAAAGTGTCCCGTTTTAAGTTGGTGGCCGCTAAAAGGTTACGAGTTTTCAAATTTCTGATTAATTGATTTTAGGTGCTTTTAAAAGCATAAAAGGGAATCCCGTGAGAATCGGGAGTGAGCCCGTCGCTGTAATCGGGGACGAATACCGCAAAATGCCACTGTCCAAGTCATGCTGGACGGGAAGGCGCGGTCAGTAGAATGATCCGAAAACCAGAA
>JAJSZP010000108.1:6256-8803 GCA_030262775.1 Deltaproteobacteria bacterium
CTACCTAAAATAAAGAGTGCTGCCTTCGGGAACAATAAGGTAGTCAAAAAAATCATGAGGATAAAAAGGGCATCCCCGGGTTGATATTATATCAATTCGGGGATTTTTTTTTACCACCCTGTCACCAGCTCTAACCTGATCCAAGAGGGGGTTCAAAATGAGAAAGCTTTTTAAGATGACGATGTTATTGGTGTTAATTACATTCCTGGCTCTGCCGGCAATCGGTTTTGCTGAAGAATATACCGCTGTAGAAGAGGTTAAGAAGGAAGAAAAGGAGAAAAAGAAAGCGATCGAATTGGAAGAGGTGGTAGTGACGGCCACTAGAACGGAAAAAGATGTGGATAGCGCACCAGGCAATGTTACGGTTATCTCAAAGGAAGATATGCAATTCAGGGATATTCACACAATAAATGATGCATTAAAATATGAAAGCGGGATCTACGACGGTAAACTTCGCGGGATGCCAAGCGGAAAACACACCCTGGTTATGCTAAATGGTATGCCGTTAAATACCGGTTGGGCTGGCAATATAAGATGGGACAACATTGCAATAGAAAACGTGGAACGTCTTGAAATTGTTCGTGGTCCATCGTCGGCGTTGTACGGAGGCAATGCAATGGGCGGAGTAATAAATATCATTACTCCTGCGCCGAATAAGTTTGAGGCAAAAATAGAAGCAGGTTATGGCAGCGATGATACTGTTTGTTACAGCTTTAATGTTGGCGACCGCTTTATGGATAAGCTAAGTATCAGGTTGGGTTATGAATCTGAAGAAACAAACGGTTATCCCACCAAGTTGATTCAAAAAAGTATTTCATCCGGTTCAGGGACATTAACAGGCGGCTATGAAATGCTCAGTAGATCAGGAAAAAGAAAATGGGTGGTCGGCGATGTGGGAGACCGTTATGAAAAACGGTGGAATGTTAATCTTAATTCCGTATATGACCTGACAGATACAGGGAATATTTCCTTTGATTTTCAAATGAGTAATAGTGAATATGGCTATGATCATCCCCACACTTACCTGCAAGATGCAAGCGGCAACCCGGCCTTTATCGGAAACGTTGATGTGGAAAATGGCAAAAAGGCTACCGTGT
Source organism: Deltaproteobacteria bacterium (assembly GCA_030262775.1). Lineage (GTDB taxonomy): Bacteria > Desulfobacterota > Desulfobacteria > Desulfobacterales > ETH-SRB1 > B13-G4. The sequence goes on from JAJSZP010000108.1 coordinate 7,354, forward strand.
CTTCTTCAGACTACGTCACGTCCGGAATAGGAGAAACTGAGACCCAATCATATATGCTGACTTACAGGGAGTTGTTCGGATCAGTTGGATTTACAGGCAAAGTCGGCTATCAACTCGACGACCACTGGTATACGTCACCTAAAGCCAAGGACTCTGATAACTATACAAATGCTCCTGGACGCTTCAAGGAATATGAAGGAGTTACCTGGTTCAGTGATTTGCAGACCAACATTCCTGTTGGCGACAGCCATCTTTTAATCTCTGGTTTTTATTTTCGTTTCGACGATTATGATCAGGGTGAGTTTGATCTGGCTTATTACCGGGATGAATACAGCAAAACAACTCCAAAAACTGACATGAGCCGTGGCAAAAATCGCCTCTATGCGGCCTATCTTCAGGATGAGTGGCAGATAATGGACAAACTGACACTTTTTACAGGCGTCCGTTTTGATTATTGGAAGGTCTTTGATGGGGAAAGCGGAGCTGTTGGTAATGAAGAAAAATTTAACAGTAAGGACGATTCTGCAATCAGTCCCAAGATGTCGGTTGTTTGGAAACCTGTTGTCAACACTGTCATAAAAGGATCTGCCGGAAGAGCCTTCCGTCCGCCAAATATTTATGAGCTTTATCGTACTATGGAATCATCATCGGGTAAAATGTATTATTCAAACCCGGACCTGGACGCTGAAACCCTTTGGAACTATGAAATCGGGGTCGATCAATATCTTTTTAATCGTGTACTAAAACTTTCAGCAACTTATTTTCATACAGGTATTAAAGGTCTGATTTACTCGTACGAAATGGATGATGATTCCTATAAAGATAATATAGGTGAGGCCCGGATAGATGGTATTGAGTTGGAAGCATCTGCCAGACCATTTGACTGGCTTAATTTGTGGGGCAATTATACCTACAATGATTCAAAGATAAAAAAGCAAGATCATGATCCAAAGATGGAAGGTAAAAAGGTTACAGGAATGCCTGTAAGGACCATCAATCTTGGCACGGAGATCAGTTACAAATGGATTACCGCCAGCCTGATGGGCCGGTATACAGGAAGAATTTATAAACAAAGGTATAACGATGATATTGATGATGTTTATGGTGCCAATACTAAGTGCTGGCTGTGGGAAACCAGGCTGACAGTTTCCCCCTGGGAACATGCGGAGCTGTCATTTTCCGTGGAAAACCTGTTCGACAGGGAATACTTTGATTACAACATTGGAAGGGAGCGCAGCTATTTTGTAGAGTTGAGCCTTAAGTGGTAACTATGAATTAGGAATTACGAATTAGGAGTTATACTCTTCGCGAGGGATTTAAGGATGCAGATATAAACATGATTTAAACAAAGGAGGTAAAGAAAATGTACTTAAAAAGATTAACGTTAATGGGATTGTTATGTTGGTTATTTATAATCTGCGGTAGTGAGGCCTGGTCAGGCGATAAAAAA
>JAJSZP010000109.1 GCA_030262775.1 Deltaproteobacteria bacterium
GGAAGACCATCCAAATGTCAAATTGATTATCATTGGGGAAGATGCCGGATATAAAGGAGAATTGGAAAAGCTAGCTAGAAAATTGAGAGTTGATGATAAGATAATATTTGCGCAGGCAGTATCTGAAAAAGAAAAGATTGAATTGTTTCATAGAGCCGATATATTTCCATTTCCTTCAAAGATGGAGGGATTTGGAATTGTACTTTTAGAAGCCATGGCAACAAACACTCTTTGTATAGGTTATTCAATCCCTGCAATTAAGAAAATAATCAACAATAAAGAAAATGGAATAATAGTTGATAATAAATCTGAATTTTTTGATAACATATTATATTTTTTAAAAAACAAAGAAGCAAAATCTAAAATTGAAAAAGTAGCGTTAGATGAAATCGGAAAATATGATATAAAAAATGCTGTGGAAAAATTAATAGATTTATATGCCAGGGTATATTAAGTATTCATAGATAACTAATTGGACGTTATAGATTAATATATTCTAAAAGATAATTATATAGATACTAATAGGGGTAGTAGAGGATTAAATTGAGAATTTGCTTTGTATCAAATCTTTATCCTCCTTTTATTGTTGGTGGAGCAGAGGTAAGTGTTAAAAGAATAGCTGAAGAACTTACAAAACAGGGGCATATTATTTCAATAATAACGACAAGTCCAAATAGAAAAAATTATAGTGAAATTATACATAATGTTACTGTTTATCGAATCAATCCAATGAATATTTTTCCATATTTTGCTATGTCAAAACAAGCAAAATCTATTAAGCCATTGTATTTTTTTTACGATTTATTCAACCCATATCCTTACCTTATTATAAAAAAAATTCTAAAAAAAGAAAAAGTTGATATTGTACATATTAACAACTTCAGAGGTTTATCACTTCCTGTATTTAGTGCTGTAAAGAGTTTAAATATCCCATTAGTTTTTACAGCTCATGACTATTCTTTAACATGTATAAAGTCAACATTTCTAAATTCATCGAATGAAATCTGTATGAATCCATCAAAACTTTGCAAAGTTTATGTTAATATTCAAAGATTTCTTGTGAATAATAAACCGGAAATTGTTTTAGCTCCATCACAATTTGTACTGGATAAAATACAAGAAACCGGGTTCTTTAAAAATATAAGGACCCTGAAATTTCCTTTAGGAATTGAATTATGCGAGAAAAGAACAATCAAAGATTATAATAAAATTGATATTTTATTTGTGGGTAGCTTAAGCTGGCATAAAGGTATTCATATATTGATAAATGCGTTTAGCAAGTTAGAATATGAGAATATTAGCCTTCATATTATTGGAAAAGGAAAAAATGAAGACGAAATTAGAAATCTCGCGTATTCAGATAATAGAATTATTGTTCATGGATTTGTTTCTGATAATGAACTTACAAAATTATATCAAAAGGCAAATATTACAGTGGTTCCTTCCATATGGTATGATAATTCTCCTATGGTAATTTATGAGAGTTTGATGAATGGGTCTCCTGTTATTGGAAGCAGGATCGGTGGTATTCCTGAATTAGTTGAGGAGGGGTATAATGGATATCTATTTGAGCCTGGGAATGAAGAAGAATTAAGAAAGATAATTGAGAGTCTAATTCCGGATACTGTAAGATTAATGAGGTTAGTAGATGGCGCTTATGAATCTGCAAAGAAATATAACATAAATGGACATATACAAAACCTGGAGAAATTATATAGGGATATCCAAAGGTGAATAATGATCCGAAAAAATAAAATAGGGATTGAACTATATTTTTTATTTTTAATAGTAATATTTGTCATTACAGATTTGATCATACTTTATAACATTCCATTCCTGCGTCAGATTCTTGCATTTATTATTTTTACAACACTACCTGGAATAGTAATTCTCCACACTCTTAAAATAAACAATATAGGTTTTTTAAAAATGTTTGTATTAGCAGTTGGACTTAGTGTTGCTTTTCTAATGTTTAGTGGACTATTTATTAATTATTTGTATCCTATTATTGAAAAACCGCTGTCTTTGATACCGGTATTAGTCTCATTTAATATTATCCTGATGTTGCTAATTGTTATTGCATATGTTAGAAATAAAGATAACACTGATTTTTTTAATAATTTTTATATAAATATTGATCTAAAAAATAAACTAGCATGTGCTTTTTTTTTCCCATTTCTATTCCCATTTGCAGCTGTCTTAGGAACTTTCTTAATGAATACCCGGGGAAATAATGTTATAATATTATTATTGTTATTTCTGATTCCTGTTTACATCATCGCTATTGTCTATTTATCTGATCGAATTCATAAAGCTACTTATCCAGTTGCAATCTGGATGATAGGTATGAGTTTGTTATTAATGCATGGACTGACCTCCTATCATCTTATGGGCAGAGATGTTCATGGGGAATATTATTGCTTTCAACTGGCTCTAGAAAATTATCATTGGACTATATCTGATTATTATCATGCAAATAACTCATGTTTAAGCGTTACGATACTTCCAATGGTTTATTATACTTTATCCAGTATAAATAGTGAATATATTTTTAAATTGTTTTTCGGATTAATCGGTTCAATTACTCCTATCGCTGTTTATATAATCTCTAAAAAATATATTGGGGCGAGATATGCATTTCTTGCATCTTTGCTTTTTATATTTCAATTTGCTTTTATTTATTCGCAACAGAGTTCTACTAAACAGGAAATTGCAACTGTTTTTTTTACCCTTTGTATTTTAATTTTTTTCGATTTAAAAATTAATATATTAAATAAAAAGATTATATTATCTATTTTCATGTTTTCAGTTATTGTCTCACATTATACTACATCTTATATTTTTTTCATTTTTTTAATGATAACATCTATTGTTAGTTTATTTGAAGGGGTAAAAAATGATGAAACAATAAAAAAGCCAATAAATATAAGCATCACGATTCTTTTTTTCACTGTGATTTTTTTTTGGTACAGCCAAATAACCCGCGTCCCTTTTTTGGCTGGAGTAAATTTTATTGAAGCAACATTCAATAATCTACAAAATTTTTTCATTGAAGAATCAAGAAGCACCGTTGGATTAAATGTTGTCGGCAAAGGACTGGAACAAGCAGCAATACCCAATATAATAAGTGTATATGTACATGATGCAATTTTTTTGACAATTGGCATAGGGGTGCTTTCAATATTTTTTTATAAATCTTATAGAAAGATCATTGACACTGAATATTATATCGGGATATTCACCTTTGTCGGGTTATTAGCTTTTTTTTTAGTTCTTCCATTTGTATCTAAGGGGTATGGAAGTACAAGGTTCTTTCTACAAACACTTGTTTTTTTAGCACCTGCTTTTGTTATTGGTGGAAATACCATTGCTAAAATTATTAGAAAACCAGGATTAGATGTTGTTATCTTATTGATCTTATTAATCTCAGCTTTTTCTTGTGTTACTTATCTTACTTATCATTGTTATAACATTCCTGCTTCGCCGGATTATGAAAATGATGGGCCTAACCGTGATGAATACTATATTTATGATCAGGAATTAATAAGTGCGAACTGGCTCAAAGGACATGGTGAACCAAGTTCAAAAGTATGTAAAGATTTTCATGCTTCAAAACGACTATTACTAGCATATGGACTTAACAACCCATTCAAATATGCTATGCTCACAAATAAGTCATCTGATGGATATATTTATTTAACACATGTAAACGTAAATGATAAGGAAGTATATAGCAATTATAGAACAAGTATAAATATTTCTGACTATTCAGGATTATTTGAAAATAGGTGGATAATTTATAATAATGGGGGCTCTATGATATATGGATAGAAATTCGGGTATGCTTACTGATCGTCAGATTCATTTATCCCTTTTAATTACTATAATGGTATCGTTTATTTTATTATTTTTGCAATATTTTGTTTTTGATTGTCCACTTAGAACCATATCTAATTCGGATATCTATCAGCATATGGCATGTATCCTGGAAATTTCTAAAGGAATGATACCACCAAACAATCCAATTACTACTTCAAGTGCACCCGATGTTCATTATGGTCCTTATTTAGTAGTATTAGGTTATGTCTATAGATTCACTCAAATTGATGTGATTACCTTATTATGTATTGCAGGGTTAATCAATTTACCATTATTTATATTTTTTTCATTTCAATTTATTAAAGAAAAACTTGGAAAAGAAGTAGCTCTATTTTCTATAATAAGTATGTTATATGTGTGGGGGATTTGGGGGCATTATGCTGGTATTTATAAGATTTTTATATCACAGAATCAATTCTACCCACAAGGAATTGCATATACTTTATTATTTGCATCCTTGTGTTGCCTTACCAGGGCAGAGAGGGATAGAAAATATATGTTGTTTGCAATAATATTATCAGTATTATTATTTACAACACATCTTTTAACTGGAGTATTATATTTAGTCTTGATTTTTCTTCTCTTACTATCAGACCTTTATAAAACAAGGACATTTAATATAAAATACCATTGTTTTTTAATTTGTTTACCCGTTCTTACATTTTTATTATCTCTTCTCTGGCCATTTTATTCTGTACTTGAGGCTTTTCAACCCCACTCTGTACAACAAGTATCCGGAACAATAGGAGATATCATTATCCAAGTGAATTCTTCTACTATTATCATACCGGAAAAATACAGCAGTAATTTTTTATTGTCCTGGGTACATATATTTACGAATTATTATCATTATGGAGTTATGCATTATCCGGTTGTGGGTGGACTTGCCTGTTTTGGTTTAATTGAACTTTATCATTTAGTTAGAAAAAAAAGACTATTTTTCCCACTGTGGTTCATATTTTGTTTTCTGATGGTTATTGGGCCTATTTCATTTTCTCATCGTTTCTTTTTATTTTCATTAATACCTTTACATATAGGATTTGGAATTATACTTTACAAATTTTTCAAAGAAAATACTAGTAAAAATTTTATATATTTAATGATTGGTATACTTTTATTATCAGTTATTACAACAGGTGTTGTAGAATTTGCTTTGTACTATAGAGAACCACCGCCAAATTATGACTTCATATTTAATAATACAGAACAAGATTCTGTGATATTATCTGATATACAAACAAGCTGGAAAATACCAGCTTTAACAGGAAGAAAAGTTATTTATGGGCTCCATGGCTGTGGTTTTCCAGAAAATCAAAGTGAAAGAAAAAATGCACTGATTACTTTTTATGATTCTAATACTACAATTGAAGAACAGTCGAATATAATTAAAAAATATAATATTTCGTATATACTTGTTGATCATAAGATCAAGCAAAATATCTTTTCATATCCAATTAATTATCAGGATGATCAATTTACATTATATAATTGTAAAAGACTAAATTTTTATGTATGATATTGATTTGTGTATTTCTTCAAGTTTATTTGCTTCGTTGTGAATATTAAAATATTTTTCTGCGACAAATCTACACTTATTTCTAAATAAATTATAATTTTCATAACAATTTATCATTGCACCGACAAGGTCTTCTTTTGTCGGTTTTGCTACTGAACCACATTTTTCTTGTTGAATAATTCGATACATTTCAGGAATTGTTGTTGTTATTACCGGTTTTCCACATGCAAGTGATTCAATTGCAGATGATGGAAAATCAGGACTGCTGTTTAATGATATATATGGGATGATTGTAGCATGTATTTTATTATATAGTTCAGGCATATTTATTGTTCTATCGTAAATAATCACATCTTTTTCCAATCTTAATTCTTTAATCAATTGCCCTAATTCTTCTTTATAAACATTACGCCATAGAAGGTAGAGCTTACTATTAATAATGCCCGAAAATTCTTTAAATGCTTTTAACAAAATTGGAACACCCTTTTCAAAAAAATAATCATACCCCTTGTCTTTAACAGTAGGAGAACTTGCAAAAGCTATTCGAAATTGCTGTATATCAGGGCAACTGATATCCTGGAATTTTTGTAAATCTATTGCCGGATATATCACGTGTATCTTACCTGGACTTATACCTAAGTTAATTAATTGATCTTCTATTGTTTTCGTTTGTGCAACTATCCCTCCCAATCGTGGTGCTATATTTTTAACATAATTCTTTAAGGCGTATTCATTTAAATATTTTATATTAGCAGTTACCGGATGAATTGATTTTTCAAGGGGCATATACTTGAACCATCGATTATCAATAAGGTCGATTAAATAAATTATATTGAACTTAAATGTTAGTGTTCTTGCCATTAGTAAACATAATGCTCCATTCAGGTCATGTAAAATTGGATAATCCCGGTAAATAAATTTACCATTTAATATCCATGAATTGTCAGTTCTTTTTAATAATGAAAATCCAATATCATTCCAAGTAACTATTGTTCCGTTGAAAATATTGCATAAGTCACGAACATGGTTTGCACCAGCTTCATTAAATACGGGGCCAATTCCTTCTCCAAAAAATCCGATCTTCATACTTTTTGTCCCACAACAACCCATTCAAGATTATACTTTGCAGTTTTTCGATATTTTCGATCCCAGTATATTGCAATCGGGAGTAATAAAGGATTTATCAATATTCGTGAGTGTTTTAGTATTCGAACAGATGTGATTTTATCTAATATATATTCAAACGAATAAAAACATCCAACAGCATGACTTGAAATCAACTTAAATCCACAATCAGATAGTTCTTTTTCAATTTCTTCTAATGAAACATAATCATCGTATACTTTCTCAAATGATCTCCCGGTTATAAGTCCATAATATAATGTAATCCGATCCCAGGTATACTCAACTATTTTACCTATTACACCCCTTTTTTTATTTAACATGTCGAAAATTACGATGCTATTAGAATTAAGAGCTCTATGGATTTCCTGATACATTCTCTTTCTATCTTCAACCGTGAAATGCCTCAATAATCTAAAAGTAATGAGGCAGTCAACCGAGTTTGATTTCACAGGCAACATAAAAGCATCACCATTTACAAATATCCATTTACTATTTTTCACATTTTTTTTTGCTTCTTTTAGCATTCCGATTGAAGTATCTATACCAATTCCCATATTAGAACATTCAATGTTTTTTGTTAATCGTCCTGTTCCAGGTGCGATTTCGACAACATTATGTGGGTTAATATAAGTTAATGTATTGTCTATAATTTCAATTTCCATAGAATGGAGTATGATACCTAAGAATGATAAAAAACGATTGTTTTCGTAATTATCAATCATACTACTTTTTCTATAAAGACTTGTGATATCTTCTATTTTATCAATATTTGTTATTATGGATTTTTCAATTTCGTATTGGTTTTTTTTCCCCATTTAATCCAACCTATATTATGCATTTCTACGCTATAATTTAGGTTACATTCTTATTTAAACCTGACCTAAATATTTAGAATAAAAGAATATAAGAATTGTAACACATATATTATACAGATGATAAAACTATATTTTATTTACAATACAGCAATGTGGTATAGACGGTCTTTTATCAAGGAACTTAGTGAGACGTATAATATTAAATTCATTTTCACGCATATGCAAGTCTGTAGAGAAATATATGGCGTGGAACCATTTGAAAAATGCGAATGGCTTGAAAGTTTAAATTATATGACTCTAAAAAATTATTTTAACTTCCTTAAGCCCCATGGAATTGCATTTGGGATAATAAAAGAATCTATGGGAAATTATGATCTGATATCAGGTGGAAGCTGGGACAGTATTTCAGAGATAATTGAAACAATTTTCGTATATGCTATTGCCAAATTTAGAAGGAAACCCATTATATTACGTCGGGAGAATTGGGACTGGTATAAGAATTCCAATAAGAATAAAATACTCAAGGTTATATTTAAGAATATTACAAGAAGTGCAGATGCATTAGTAGTTCCAGGAACCAAGCACAAGGAATATTTCATTTCATTAGGATCCCTACCTGAAAAAATATTCATCATGCCAAATGCCTGTGATATTTCAATGAAAGACGGGGATCATATAAAAAAAGAAAAATTAAGAGACAAATTCAAGATAGGAGAAAAAAAAGTTATTTTATATGTAGGACGATTAGTCAAACAGAAAGGTGTAGATTATTTACTAAAAGCATTTGCCAAATATAAAAAAGAAAATAATGATATTGTTTTGGTAATTGTAGGAAATGGAGAATGTCGAAATAAGTTGGAGATACTCTCAAAAGATCTCAAAATTGATGATAGCGTTTATTTTATAGGTCATATAGAGTATGATAATTTACCTGCATATTACCTTTTGTGCAATGTCTGTGTTGTACCTTCGATAACATATAGAATCGCAGATGCATGGGCATTTGTGGTAAATGAAGCGATGTACTTTGGTAAGCCGGTAATTGCAACAGAAGCTGTTGGTGCGGCATATGATATGATAGAAAATGGCAAAAACGGTTATATGATACCAGAAAAAGATAGTTATTCCATATATATTGCAATGAAAAAGATATTATCTGATCCTGAACTGGAAATTAAAATGGGATACGTATCTAAGAAAATAATTGAAGAAGGATTCATGGAACAAAATATGGTTGAAGGTTTTTCCAAAGCTGTTAAATATTTACAATTAATAAAGGAGAAATAAGTTCAAATGATTAAAATACTCATTATCGGTGCAACATGCTCAATAAATAAAGGTTCTGCAGCAATGTTGATCAGTACTGTTAAGACATTAAGATCATTCTTAGCTGATCCTTATTTTACTATCCTGTCACCTTATCATGAACTTGATCTGAAAAATTGCAGTCCATAC
>JAJSZP010000110.1 GCA_030262775.1 Deltaproteobacteria bacterium
TGAGTGGCATTCTACCATAATTTTTCGCGACTGGAAAGCAGCTCCCACAAGGATATCTATTTAAAATGAAAATTGCTGATGTTTTTCCGCCGCGTAGCGGCTTCGTCCAACAAAAGGTTGCAGCAGACCGCAAAAGCCGCGGCTGCTGAACCTTGGCGTTATACATCAGTCAACGAAAACGGCATGAAGATTCTTGAACGCTCAGGCCATATTAATAATGACGACTATTATTTTTATCTGCAAAACAGGCTGACCCTGATGGTACAAGAGGGCAATCCAGTAAATATAAATTCAGTTCCAGACATGGGAAGGGAATGATGTCCGCATCTCACAGCCGAATCCTGAAAATGAAGACATTGCTTCCCATATCATGGACATGTACAGGCAGGCAGGCGGAGACGGTCTTGTTCACCGTATTATGGGGAAAAAATGAGCTGAAGGCACAACAATATTAACCATTGTACATCACAGAGAAACACCGCTTCGCATTTCTAAAAAACAGTAGATATAGGGCCTGTATGGAACACAGAAGTAATTCATGCAAGGTCATGCGGACTTGCTTTTTATGTTGTTGAGCCCGGCGATGACTTAGATCAGCGTGACAAAATTAATTACTATGTTTGCAAATTATCCAATGCTCCACACAGCGAAAATGACCAGAAATTTCTTGATGTTATAACATCATTGGATCAACAGATTTATAAAAAATACGGTTTCCTGCCACATTTAAATTAGCGCCCCTCGGGCGAGCTGTTAAAGGAAAAAATCATGTCATTAGTAACTGCAGACAATTTGGAAAAGACTTACCAGATCGGTGAAATTACGGTTAAGGCCATTCAAGGTGTGAATTTCAGCATTGAGCAGGCATCTTTTGTTTCATTTGTCGGGCCCTCCGGCAGCGGTAAAAGTACACTGCTCAACATGATTGGTTGCCTTGATCCGCCTACGGGCGGGTCTTTACATGTTGCGGGCCAGAACATAGCCCGCCTGAACCGTAAGCAGGCTGCGCGCTTCAGGGGCGAACATATCGGTTTTGTGTTCCAGGACTTTAACCTGATTCCGGTGTTGACGGTCTTTGAAAACGTGGAATATCCATTACTCATGGTGCAAAACTGGCCCGAACAAAAGCGCAAAAAACAGGTGAACGATCTTCTCGAAGCTGTTGGCATGGGGGATCAGGCTATCAAATATCCAGGCCAAATATCGGGTGGTCAGAAGCAGCGGACAGCGGTTGCCCGTGCCCTTGTAACCAATGCCAAACTGGTGCTGGCTGACGAGCCGACTGCAAACCTCGACGGGGAAACGGCAAGCCGGATTATCAATCTCATGAAAAAGATGCGGGATGAATTAGACACCACCTTTATTTTTTCCACCCATGACCCAAGGGTGATGCGAAACGCAGAAATAATTTTTACACTTGAAGACGGCAGGCTTCTACAAAACAACAACGGAGGGGCTCATGTTTAATATTATTAAAATTGCGGCCCGAAATCTTCGCCGGTATCAGCGGCGAACAATACTGACATCTGCGCTGATCACTCTGGGTGTGGTGGCGGTACTGCTTTATATTTCCGTAACAGGATCTTTTAAGGATATGATGGTTGGCCAGATCACAGACTCCATGATCGGCCATTTACAGATTCATCGCAGAGGTTATCTGGCATCCATTGACAACCTGCCGCTTAATCTTAACCTTAATGAACATCGGGTTGCAAAGGTAAAAAAGATTTTAAGCAATTTAGATGCTGTTGAATCTTACTCTATGCGCATTAAACTTGGGGCCATGTTCAGCAATTTTACTGAAACCACCAATATCAGACTCAATGCCGTCATCCCTGAACAAGAAGCCAAGACCGTTCCCTTGTTTCCTGACCGTATCATTGAAGGACAAAAAAAAGATGTTTTGCTGCAAAAAGGCGAAATCCTCATTCCCGAACTGATTGCAAAGGGCATGAAGGTGAAGGTGGGTGACAATGTTGTACTAGTGGCCAATAACAAGGACGGCTCGGTCAATGGTAAGACTTTTGTTGTCAGTGGTGTACTTGAAGGCATTTCCGGCCCCGGGGGCAGGGATGGGGTTATTCATCTAAATGATGCCAAAGAGTTGCTACGCATTGATGGCGTTGAAATCAGTGAAATAGCAATCCGGCTTAACAACATGGATGATCTTATACCGGTTTTTTCCAGGCTCAATGCTGAGCTTGCTTCCCTCAAGGATAAGCAGGATGCGCCGATATTTGAATTACATACCTGGGAAAAGCTGACACCGTTTTACAATATCGCAAAAATGATTGACCTTATGACCTTTTTCATTAAAGTCATGCTTGTGTCCATTGTTCTGGTCAGCATAATGAATGTGATGATCATGGCTGTGTATGAGCGGATCAATGAAATCGGCACCATTTCCGCCATTGGCACATTGCCCGGCAAAATTATGGCTCTGTTCGTGACCGAGGGCTTTCTGCTTGGCGTGCTTGGAACAGTTGTCGGAACGATTATCAGCCTGATCAGCATTGCCGCCTTAAATGCCGCTGAAATAACTTTTAACTTCGGACGGCAATCCGACCTGTTGCTGGCGCCTGTCATCGGGCATGGGGATGTAATTACCATTGGGTTGATTGTTATCGGCATCTCCGTATTAGCCAGCCTGCAACCGGCTTTTAAGGCTGCGAGAATGGACCCTATAACCGCCTTGCGGCATGTATAAAACTATATGGAGGAACCCATGATAACCAGAAGAATACAATTCATTATTTTTAATTCGATTTTGTTGCTTTTCTTTGGTCTTGCCATAAACGCTTCTGCTGATTCAATGAAAATTGCTGTGGCTACCACTGGCCCGGAAAAGACTGCAGCCATAAGCCAACAGGCCGCACGATCCCCGTTTTTCCTTTTTTTCGATGGCAAGGGTAATTTTCTTGAGGCCGTAGAGAACCCATCAAAAAATCTACCTGGTGGCGCAGGCCAAAGCGCTGCTTCACTCATTGCAAAGAAAGGAGCAACGCTCATTATTGCTGGTAATATCGGACATAAAATGGAAGAGGCTCTGAGGGAGTATCAAATTGAATATACAAAAAAAACTGGAGTTGCTTATGATGTGGTTCAAACAATTATTCAAAATCAATAGCAATGTCATCTTTCTGCTGGTTGTTTTTTTGTGCTTACTCATGACAGGAACGGCAGCAGCCCTTGATGGCAATGAAATCCTGCTTCAGGTGGATCGTAACCTTCAGCCTGAATCCTATGAAATGTACCGCAAGCTCATCAACATCGAACCGGACGGCAGTAAAAAGGAGTATGTTTTATACACGGTAAAAAAAGGGCAGGACAGGATGGTCGCTCTGTTTTTGTCCCCTGCCAGTGAGAAAGGGAGGTCAACCCTCCGGCTGGGTGATAATATGTGGCTTTATATTCCCAGCGTTGGAAAACCGCTGCGCATCACGAGCCTGCAGTCGGTGATAGGAGGTGTTTTTAACAATTCCGACATATTGCGTCTTGATTATAGCGCAGAATATGATGCCGTAATTCTGAAGGAAACAGCAGATAAATATGTTCTCAATTGCAAAGCTAAAACATCATCAATCGCCTATGACAGCTTAAAGATGGAGGTAGATAAAAAAACCATGGTGCCTGTTACCATTGAATGTTATGCTGCCAGCGGTATGTTGATCAAAACTCTTTATTATAAAAATATTAAAAAATTCGGCGATGATTTTTTACGGCCATCAATTCTTGAGACTGATAGTCCTTTGTATAAAGGATATAAATCCATAATGATTTACGCCAAAATCAATAAGAAAAAACTTGCAGATGAGGTGTTTACTCTGAATTATCTGCCCAGAGTCGATGAATTGAGATGAGAGTCAATTGTGACCGGACATTCCCCGGGCTTTTATTTCTCTTTTCTATTATTATCCTGTTTTTTTCCTCTTTGGCTGTTAGTGCCGGTGAAGATTACAGTTTTGACATTGAGGAGTTTGAACCCAGAAATTTTGAATGGGGCGGATATGCAGAGGGCAGATGGGAGCATATTGATCTTAATACTGATGGCGCATTCTATAAGCTGAATCAATACAAAGACCGCCATAGCACCCTTGACCGTTTAACCGGTGTCATGCAGTTGGAAACCCTCTACAAAAAGGGTATCTGGGCATTCAACTCTGTGTTGTATGCAAAAGCCAGTCAGGACGATATGGGCTGGTCGGATACTGCGGATGTTTTTGAGGCCAACCTGAGTTTCAAACCAGCGCCGTTTGTCACAGTAGATCTGGGAAAAAAGATTTTTAAGTGGGGCACGGGATATGCCTGGAATCCAGCAGGGTTTATTGATCGTCCCAAAGATCTCAACGACCCTGAAGAGGCATTGGAAGGATATATCGGCGCCGGTCTTGATCTGATAAAAAGTTTTGGAGGAGCATTGCAGACAGTTGCTCTCACCACTGTGGTACTGCCGGTATGGCAAGATATTAATGAAGATTTCGGAGAGGCAAATCATGTAAACCTTGCTGCCAAACTTTATTTGCTCTACCGGGATACGGATATTGATTTTGTAATATTCAACGGCAATAGCCGCTCGACCCGATATGGCATTGATTTTTCAAAAAACCTGGCCACGAATTTCGAGGTTCACGGAGAATTCGCCTATCTTACTAAAATTAAGCAGACTTCTCTTTCTAAAACAGGCACAATAATTCAACGCGAACATTCCGTTAAAAAATACCTGATAGGACTGCGTTATCTGAGCGAAAGCGATATCACCACCATTATTGAATTTTATCACAACGGCAACGGTTTCTCGGAAACAGAACTGGACAGTTTCTATCAACTCGTTGACGACGCGGAGAACCAGTTTCTCAGCAGCGGAAATAATACCCTTTTTCAAATTGCTGAAAATATCTCTCAAAAAGGCTATGGAAGCCCCCAGGCGGGCCGCAATTATCTTTACCTCAAAATTAATCAGAAAGATCCTTTTGATATCCTCTACTTCACCCCGGGAGTGATCGCCATCCTTAACCTTGACGACCACAGCTATTCCTTCACCCCCGAAATGCTATATACGGGTTTTACCAACTGGGAACTTCGATTGCGTTTCAGTTTGCTAAGTGGTGGTAATTTCACCGAGTTCAAGGAAAAACAAAATGAAAACAAACTTGAGTTACGTGTCCGGTATCATTTTTAACTCCTACATTAAGCCTCTGGCTATGCCGGAGAGATGTAAAGCTGGTTGCTTTCGTTGAGATTGCATTTAAGGAGAAAATAGTTGATGGAAATACAAAAAGTCTATATAGACCGAGACAATACAGCGGTAATTGTGTGTCATCACTGCGGGTTCTCAAAACGCGTCAATGTCATAAAATTTAAGGGCCGTAAAGATCCTGTAACGATTCGATGCAAGTGCCAATCGGCTTCCCGCGTTTTATTTGAATTCAGAACAGCCTACCGTAAAACAATCTACATTGAGGGCATGTACAGCAAGCTTCCAGCGTGCAAAGACTGGGGCAGAATGGTGGTTAAAAATATCTCCATGACAGGGATCGGGTTTGCCGCGCTTATCATGCACGACTTAAAAAAAGGTAATAAGGTTAAGGTGAAATTCACACTCGACGACAAGAGCCGATCTGACGTCGAGAAAGATGCCGTTGTGGAGGTGGTCGAGAATAACTACCTCGGCTGCAAATTTACAGTGCCCGTTGGATTCGAGAATAAGGCGCTGGGATTTTACCTTATGTCGTAGTCTGAAGCCAGCCTCAGAACCCAAGAACGCCAGTTGCGTTTTTACAGCAACTATACACTTTCGGCTTCCCCTGCTGCCCAGGCTTCTGGCCAAGAAAAACGTTGAGCAAGGTCTTTAAAGTGTCAGCATATTTTGTTCCGCAGAAGATATGCGATTGCCATGGATTGCCCTGCAATTATCATTGACCAAACAATTGCTCTATGATATTTTTTAAATAGTATGAGTCCTTTGTATAATGCGGCTACCAGCTTAAAGCTGGACACTTTTCGCCATTTTGGCTCTATGGCAATTCTATAATCACGCAAAATTTTATGAGTTGATAACTGATTGAATTTACAGGCTGTCCAATCTTACGTTGGTAGCTGTTTTGAACAATCGTGAAGTGTAAACCGTGAACGGTTACAGAATTTATAATAGCTATTTTTTTAGAAAATATAGGTATTTTATTTATGCTGGAAATCAAGTTTGTTATTCAAAATTTGTCTTTAGTTAAAGAAGTTCTTTCATCGCGAGGTGAAACAGCGGATCTTAAAAGTTTAGTAAGTTGCGATGTAAAACGCAGAGATATTCTTCTTGAGATAGAAACTCTAAGGCATCGACGCAACAAGGTCTCCGAACAGATAGCGATGATGAAAAAGGAGGGTGAAAACACAGAAAATTTTGTAAATGAAATGCGTAAAGTTTCGGGCCAGATTAAGAAGTTAGAAAAATTTTTGACCGAAATGGAAGAAAAAGTAAAAAATATCCTTATTGAGCTGCCTAATATGCCCCATGCATCTGTTCATGTTGGAAAAGATAGTTCTGACAATAAAACCATAAAGATAGTTGGAAAATGTCCGGATTTTGGCTTCGAAGCCAAGCCCCATTGGTTATTAGGCGAAAGGCTTGGAATTTTCGACTTTGACAAAGCTTCCAGGATTACTGGTGCGCGTTTTCCTCTCTATTTGGGAGAAGGTGCAAAATTGGAAAGATCTCTAATTAATTTTATGCTTGATGTTCATACTACAGAAAACCATTATAAAGAAATTCTTCCTCCTTTTATTGTAAATCGTAAGAGCATGACAAATACCGGCCAGCTTCCGAAGTTTGAAGAAGATCTATTTAAGATCAAGGGCTGGGATTATTTTATGATACCAACTGCTGAAGTGCCATTGACCAATATCCACCAAAATGAGATATTGGAAGAAGATAATCTGCCCATTTTATATGCCGCCCATAGTCCCTGTTTTCGGTCTGAGGCTGGATCTTATGGAAAGGATACAAGGGGGTTGATAAGACAGCATCAATTTAACAAGATTGAGCTGGTCAAATTTTCAACACCTGAGAATTCATATAACGAACTTGAAAAACTGTTAAATAACGCTGAAGCAATTCTTAAAAAACTGAATCTTCCTTATCGGGTGGTTGATCTTTGTACTGGAGATCTTGGCTTTTCCGCAGCTAAGACATATGATATTGAAGTCTGGATGCCTGCCCAGGGTGTTTATAGAGAAATTTCGTCTTGCAGTAATTTTGAAAGCTTTCAGGCAAGGCGTGCAAATATCAGATTCAGGAGGAAGGGGAAAAAGGGAACTGAACTAGTCCATACATTGAATGGCTCCGGACTTGCTGTTGGGCGCACGGTCGCGGCTATACTTGAAAACTTCCAGCAGCCGGACGGGTCTGTAATAATTCCCGAAATACTTCAACCATATATGAAGACTTCGTTAATTCAGAATCAGAAAGGGAAGCCTTGAACGGTTCAGGAGTCAGGGGCTTTTTAATAAGTGAAACATGTTTGACATTAATCTCAATTCTTAGAGCATTTTGCTTTTTGTCAGCCTCTGGCTGATATGTTTTGATCAACTGTGAACTGGAAACTGTTACAGAGAGAGTTTAGCCATGAAGATTGAAAATTTTCCAAAAGATATCCAGCCATATCTAATTCCTGATCTGACTTCTGATGAGGGAGGGAGGCTTATATATCGCTGTTTGGAATGCGGACAGCAATACGGTATTGAGAAATTGCTATATACATGTCCGGTATGCGGACAGGTATTGCTTATTTATGATGCAAATTTTGACAGGCTTAAAAAAATTCCGGGAGAATTGTGGCACAGGATTTTTGATTATCGCAAGATGCTCACAATCTCCGCTCTAAAAGGAATTTATTTATACCACGAATTTATTGGTCCAATTATACCCATGGATTCCATTGTTTATCTGGGAGAAGGGCATACACCTATTGTTGAAGCAAATTCTTTTTTGCAGAAAAAGGCAGGAATTAGATTTTACTTTAAAAATGATGGCCAGAATCCAAGCGCGTCTTTTAAAGACAGGGGGATGGCAAGCGCTTTTAGTTATATACAGTTTATAGTCAGCAAAGGATATATTTCCTCTGATGTGCTGGCAATATGCGCTTCTACGGGAGATACTTCCGCGTCTGCGGCACTATATGCATCTTATCTTAAGCCTCATGTAAAATCAGCGGTACTTCTTCCCCATAAGAAAGTAACTCCGCAGCAGTTGTCTCAGCCTTTGGGAAGCGGGGCATCGGTGTTTGAAATTCCAGGTGTGTTTGACGACTGCATGAAGGTTGTTGAAGCTTTGTCGGAGAAATATAATGTAGCACTGTTAAACTCCAAAAATGCCTGGAGAATACTTGGACAGGAGTCATATTCATATGAAATCGCCCAGGATTTTGAATATGATATGAGCGACAAGGTCGTAATATTACCTATCGGCAATGCAGGTAATATTACAGCAGTTATGAGCGGATTTTTAAAGTTTTATGAAACAGGAATTATAAAGACATTGCCAAAAATAATTGGTGTGCAGTCAAAGCATGCCAA
>JAJSZP010000111.1 GCA_030262775.1 Deltaproteobacteria bacterium
GCATTAATGTGGTCAAGTCGTTGTTTGGCGGCAGCTTTCTCTTTGTAAAGATATTCTATTCGAATATGATCCTTTTCAAGCACATCAAGATTTGCCTCTGACACCTCAATTGCAGCCATAGCCTGTGCCACCTGCGCCTTTACCGTATCTTTTTCAAGTACTGCAATAAGGGCACCTCTTTTTACAAAAGCCCCTTTTTCCACCAAGAGTTTCTCAATGATTTTACCCGAAACCTTGGGGTAAACGTCCACTTCAATCATAGGCCTGATATCGCCTGTTTGCTCCAGAATCGACTTGAGATTCATGATCTTTGATTCGGCAATCTGCACTGGGATTTTTTCCATCGTCTTTATTTCCGCCTTTTCCTGAACTTTGAATTTGACATAATTATAAACAGCAAATCCCCCAAAGATCAAAATAGCGGTCAACGCTATAATAGTACCTGTTTTTCCTTTTTTAAGTGTTTTGTTTTCCATAAACAGCGTGCTCCTCTCTCCCCACAGCCCTTTCCAGTTCAGCAAGCGATATCATGTATCCGTAAAGAGCTTCGTAATAGTTTGTCTCTGCCCGTGTTAGAAATGTCCTGGCATCCAGTACCTCGGTAGATGTTGTCATCTGCTGTTGGTACTGCAGGTTTGTAATGCGCCAGTTCTCCCTTGCCTGAACAAGAGACTTTTGTGCTGTCCGGATATTCTGTTCCGCCACCTTAAGAGATAGAAAAGCGCTTTTTACTTCGAGTTTGATGCTGTCTTTGATACCTTTGAGCTTTTCGGCAAGAGAGGATTTATTGCGACGATATTTATTAACTTCAGCCCTTGTCTTGCCCCACTCAAAAAATGTCCAACTTGCCTGAAGGGTGACGCTGGTATTGTGCGTATTTCCGAAATCATTCTCCGTGGCCGAAAGATTGTCTCCGTTCTGCTCATAGCTTCCTACAAGATTGACTTTGGGATAATAAGCGCTTTGTGCAAACGTGACCCCGTGATCCGCATTTTTTAGCGCAAGGCGGAGTGCCTTCAATTCAGGCCTTTTTTCTATTGCCTCTTTAATACAGTTGGTTAATTCAAAAAAACATGGTGTTATATCAAGTATGTCCTCAACATCTGTTTTTCTGTTAAGATCAATCTGGAGCAGAGTATTGAAGGCAGATACTGCCATCTCCACGCTAGCTTCAGCCCTTACCCTGTTCTGGAGCGCATCAGCCAGAGCAACTTTTGACCTCAACAGGTCATTATAAGGGATCATCCCTTGTTCATAAAATTTCTCCGCATCCCTTACATGGAACTCAAGCTGGTTTACCGCTTCGTCTGCCACCAAAAGAAATTTCTTTGTAAGGAGTATATTGAAATACGCGGCTTTGACCTGTTTAACTACATCCAGAATGGCCTGCTCCTTTTCCGCATTTTTTACGTCAACCCCAAGCTTTGCCATTTCATACCTTGTTGAAAGTGCAAAGCCCGTAAAAAGAGGCTGACTCAAGGTCAGATCCCAGTGGTACTGATCATTATCTCCAACATCAATCTGTGTCCCTCCCAAGATTGCGTACGGAGCATCCTTCAGCTTCGTATATGAATATCCTGCCGATATCTTTGCTAAGAAGTCGGCACGGGCGCTTTTTTGCTCCTCAATTGCCTCCTTTTGATTTTCTATGGCCTGTCTTATAATGGTATTATTAGCTACTGCCATCTCAATAGCCTTGTTTAATGTAAGAGATGTGTCCCCACCCTCTGCGGCGAAGACGATCGGCGCAAGAAAGAGAGGAATGGTCAAACAGGTTGATATTATCAAGACAACGAATTTATTCATCTCTGAAATCTTCCTTTTCATAAACCTGGTGAAAAAATATGTTTATAATCAGATCTGCATCAAACGGATGAGCATCAGGATGTTCAATGTGTTGAAATAAAAACGCATTAGATATACCATTAATGGCGACCGCAAGAAGGTAGGGATCGAATTTCTTGAAAAGTTTTTTTAAATTCCACAAAGAAAAAACAATACAACATCTTCCCGCGCATCATAAATATTCCGCCTTCTCACACATCAGGCCATAAAAAAGGACATGCATCAATTCATCGAGATGGTGCTCAATCTGCTCTTCGTTTTCATGAACTAACCAGTTAAGCTCGAATCCCTTCAAGGCATGACCAATGGCACTGGCTGCCAAGGGGACATTATTAAGACAAAAAACACCTTTTCCCACCCCTTCCTCCAGAATAGAGCGAATGATATCCACCTCCCGCTCGAAAAGTTCGCTACGAATGCTTTCTGCTTTGGGCAAAACTTTTTCTATCCCATCCCGATCCAGATTGAGGATATTTATTGCCTGGTGCATGTATTGGAACTTGGCTCTGGCAAAGGCGACAACCTTATCGCCCGGCAAGACCTCTTGACTTACCGAAAATGATATCTTTTCCACTATCTCATTTGCTTCACGGCGGAGAACTTCCAGGTAAACACGATCTTTACTGCCGAAGTAGTTGTATATAGTAGCCTTTGCGACGCGCGCCATACGCGCAATTTCATCTAAACTGGTTTTCTGAAGGCCGTAGCGGCCAAACATTTTTTTCGCTGTATTGAGTATTGATTCAGCTTTTTCCTCTTTCACCTGCGCTCCTTCCTGAATTATCCATATTAGACCAATATCGTTTTTTAGTCTAAAAATACGTACAAAAAATTATATTGTCAAGAAAAATTTCAAAAAACGTATTCAAAAGCGACTATCCCTCTAATTCAATAGGAAAAAGACAGGATTATTGCCGTAAAAGAATGTTCATTTTTTTGGGTTTTGAACTCCTTCGTCTGATGAACGTGTGCAAAGCTCATTTTGAAGCGACTGAGTACGAGCCCTACGCCTACCATATAGTTGCCCACAAAAGGCTCCTTATCTACACTGTGACTATCCCGAAAGGTATTGCCATCGAAGAAGATGTTTCGCAAAATCCACGACCCACCCACAGCAGAAAAAGCATGAATTCCAAAGCGGTGGCCAGAATGAAAGAAACGGGGATCCGTTCCATCAAGTGGAGCGTTTGTATCGGAACCAGGCCGGATAGTAAAAGTGCCGAAGTCGTTCGGCAGGTTCCACACAAAACCGAAGCCCCGTTCCGGCATGGGCATAGGTTAAAACATTTCCTAAACCGACTCCTATGCAGGGAATCAAATCATAGCTGAAACCTCTGCCGATTCCTGACTGTACCAGTTTCCATTTACGTCCATAGAAAATATTCAAAACAGGTTCATCCTTGAGTTGATTATACCAATCTTTAGGGGCAGTTGAATTGATCCACTCATGGATTACTTTCTGACAGTCCTCAGCATAAGAATACCGACAAACGATCCCCAAGTCAAATTCCAGCGTATCCATTCGACAGTTATTTTTACTGTGGAACCCAATTGCAAAGTAGGTTATTCCGGCGTAGGGCCGATCATATTGGATGAGATCACTCTGTATGATATTTTCGGGTGTATAGATGTTCTGCCCGATGGAAATGGATATAGTACGTTGAAATCCCGGCTCGTTAACGAAAGGCAGGCGATTGATTACCAGAGCGGCCTGTTCAGGGCCAACCAGAAAACCGATGATCGGCTCATGGACACCATGGATCTGGAACGGAAGCACGGCATAACAATTGCGGCAAAGAACTGTTCAGTGTTATGGGAAGGATGTTCGGATCAATATCATCGACACTCCCGGCCACGCAGATTTCGGCGGAGAAGTTGAGCGGGCTCTTTCCATGGCTGACGGAGCGATTTAGGTTTTGCCCAAATGCTGTGGTATTATATCGATCTAGCAATTTCCAACACATACTCACAAAACCAGAACAATCGTTGCCATAAGAAGTTGTTCCTCCCTCGGTGTTATCAACAAATTCCTTAAACTCATCCCAGTCCTCTTGAGTTTGACCCTGGCTATATGCTTCTCCTGTATAAGTTTCACTACTATAAAAATCATAATAAATTGTTTCTCCGTTTTCAGTATAGCCAAAATTCATGATATCGTTTTTTGGACTCCATTCACTGTCAATTATCTCATCGGAAATGCTCGTAATTTCCGATCGGCTCATGGTTGTCCAACTGTCTTCACCATCCCATGAAAAGGCATTAGAAGTGTATATGCCTATTAAGACTGCGCAAATTATAGATAATGAATTTATTTTATTTTTTATTTTTCAATCGGAGTAAAAATATTCAATTCTGCATTTTTCTTTCCTGGTAATAACTGCCATATATTGCCATCATTATCTACTGAAAGTAGCTTAGCAGTCCATGCCATGTAATTATTATCTGGAATCGGCACGATACATGATAGATATCCCGAAGAATCGAATTTTCTAACCTCTAAGAATAGATCGTTATCCTTTACTCGTTCTATTTGAACATAGAAGTCACCGTTTTTGTCTTCTTTCAAAAAGACTATCGAAACCAGACCCTTTATAGGCAATTCAATAATTTTTTCCAACGATTCGTTTCTATCATTAGTGATTGTTATTATTCCTCGTACGTTTCTGAATAGTTTTACTGAATATCTTTTTCCGCTGGAAGTGAGGATGCCTTTTTTTTCAGAGTAGAACTCAGACTCTTTAACAGTAGGATTTATTAGCTGACCATCTACGATTTTCCCAATAAGAATGTCATTTTGACCATTAGCTCGCCTATATATATGGTTATCAACAATATGCATTAATCTTCTGCATCTCCATTGACTACTATCCAATTTAAAAGAACCCAATAGTTTCCCCTGTCGACCGATCTGGTAGAGTTTTTTATGTGCGTGATCGTATATATACATAAGTTGATAT
The DNA here is from genome assembly GCA_030262775.1 of Deltaproteobacteria bacterium. Classification (GTDB taxonomy): domain Bacteria; phylum Desulfobacterota; class Desulfobacteria; order Desulfobacterales; family ETH-SRB1; genus B13-G4. The sequence continues at coordinate 4,803 of JAJSZP010000111.1, forward strand.
TCATCTATAATAATGTCGTTCGGTGTAATTCTTTTTGGCATAGTAATTGAGTACAGATAAACACCAGTATTAGAATAAACCTGAACTCTACGATTAACTGTGTCGCATATGTAAAAGTTACCTTTTGAATCATTAATAAAAGATTCAGGTCCCATAGTAGGTTCAGTAATAAAACCAAGACGTTCTTTATCTGGTCCATAGGAGATTTGAGTTGCAAAAACCTTTTCGTATTTTTCAATTACTGTGTTATTAGCGAAGACTCTCTCTGGGCTGTTTGACATCAATACAATAATAAACAGTAAATAAGTTATGAATGATAAAGAATAATTGTTTTTCTTGTAAATCCTTTTCATTATTAATACCTCCCTTGTTAAGGATGAATGGATGGAAATTTCTTTTTAGAAGTTATTTTTCACTGTGCCTTACAACTATAAGTAATACCGCTGAAATTATCGCTAATATAAGACCATAACCAAATGTAGCTTCCGGACTTACTTTATCCCATAGTAATCCCGCGATATATCCACCCGGAAGGGCCACCAAACCTATTGCTGTATGAAATACTCCCAGCGCGGTCCCCTTTAAATGTTGCGGCGCCAAATCAACCACAAATGCCCTCTGCGCGCCATCAATCATAGCATAACTTATTCCATAGATGACATAAAATAATAAGATGCCTTGAAGGCTGGAAATAACTAATAAGCCGAGAGAGGTTATGCCAAACAGTACATACCCACCCATTAAAACAGCTTTTCTCCCGACTTTATCTGATACTATCCCCAGAGGTATTACACAGATCGAATACACAATATAAAATACTACATAGAGCAAGATTGCAGTATTATCGGCCAATCCTATGTTCTTTGCCCTTAACAGGAGAAAAGCATAGCCGAAATGCCCCAGTGCAAAAACTGAAGAGACAATAATAAAGAATCTTAAATTCGCAGGCAGTTCTTTTAAGCTAAGTTTTACGGACACTTCTTTTTTCTTTTGTTTTGCCGGCACATTTTTTTCTTGAATAAAGAAGATAATAAATACCGAAATTATTCCAGGTACCAGGGCAAACAAGAAGATATTTCTATATCCCCATATTGGGAGAAGGAGCAAAGCGAGTACTGCTCCCAGAGTCGAACCAATGCCATCCGCAGCCCTGTGAATTCCGTAAACTTTACCCCGAACAGATTTATCACAAGATTCCGCTATAAGCGCATCGCGTGGTGCAGTCCTTATCCCCTTTCCAATCCTTTCTATCACCCTGAGAAAAAGGACAAAAGTCCAGATATTCGCCATGGCAAATAATGGTTTGGTTATGGATGACATACCATAGCCGAACAAAATAAAAGGTTTTCTCTTCCTGATCTTATCCGACCAATAGCCTGATACAATTTTTAGTAAAGAAGCGGTTGTTTCCGCTGCACCCTCTACAATCCCGACCGCATAAGCTCCGCAACCCAAAACAGTGGTCAAAAACAGAGGGATTAACGGAAAGACCATTTGGCTGCTGAGATCAGTGAACAAACTAACCAGGCCCATGATGAATATATTTCTGGTGATTCCGGAAAAAATTTCAATTTGTTTGTATGTTCTCATTTATAGTCCATTGAGCCTCTTGCAGAAACAAAAAAACTTTTGAATTATTTTGATCAGTAGAGGAATAATTATGGTAAAGAAGCTGCCTCTATGATATATTACAACTAATTGATCTGATTGAATAATTAGTTGAAACAAGGAGGCAGCTTTATGAAAAAAATATCACAGATTTGGTTTAATATTCAAGGATTTCTTTTCCCTTTTATAGAAACAAAAGAAGATATGCGATTGCCCTGTATCATCTTGCTATAGACGTTGATAAAACTTAAACAAAGTTGTAATGTCAATAAAAGCATTGCCAAAAGCTGTGGAAGTTGCAATTATCCATTCTATTTTTCTTAAAAATTGAAATTCAGCTTCCCGCCAGGTCAGCTTTTCAATAGCCATAAAAATAAGGATGGAGATTATAAAACATAACATCCGGTTCAAAAAAAGACGATTGAGTATTTATTGGTAGATACATCTATTATATTCCCCTGTTTCAATTTATTTTGTACAAAATCAACAAGTTATATTGACATATCTCCATCTGTCCGTCAAGATATTTTTTGACAATATTCCATTTATTTTAAGTGGTTACGTAATATTGGGTGGACTAAAGATTGGATACAATAATCAACAGGCCATTCTATCAGAAAAAAAAGTTAGCGGAGGCATTCGAGAAATGCCATTAAAAATGAGAGTATCCAGTTGCATATGAAGACCCTGAAGAAAGTATCAATATAGCCGATTGATGATGTCATTGTGAAAGAAACAAGAGGAGATCCGCTTCAATTTTTTACTGATGGACATAAAGTATTGAATGAGACAATCCTCAAATGGTTTATCTGGTATAAGAATATTGGGCTTATTCTGGATTGGTTTCACCTGGAAAAGAAATGCAAGAAACAACTGAGTTTAGCGATGAAGGGACGTGTCGTTCGTAATCAAATTCTCGACAAACTCATGCCGTTGTTATGGTATGGCCTAACAGACAACGCTATCTCTTTTCTTATTGTTTCCTCGCGTCAGAAACACAACGGTATAAGTTGGGTAAAGGGAGCTTCTGTATTTCCAATTGCACAGGTCGCAAAATTGTAATTTAGAATGGAGTGCTTTTCTAAGCGGTCTGCTTAAGGGGCTCAATGAAGCTGGTGTAGTTCAATGAGCCCCAGTTACCACATGAGCGAAGAAAGCGAAAAAAATGATTGATAAATTAATAAACATTCCTGTTAAGATAGATGCACTAAAAAAATATTTGGAAAAACGTTTTGGCGAAAAGATAGAAATTCTTGGGGTCAAAAAGCTTGGAAGCTTTACTGATACAATAAAAAAGTTGGGCTATGGAGATACATTTCTGGTTACATTTCGCAAAGAAGGTAAAGACCGATCGGTTGTATTTTCTACAATGCGAAAAGATAAATACGGACACCAGTATCTGTGGGACAGAGCTAACGTATTGATGTTTCAATATGATGCAGGCCAACGCCTTCCCAAACACGCCCATCCCCTGGATGTCGGATATTTCAACCCTGAAGGAACAGCTCATTCTGTTCGAGATGCAAACATCTTTTTTTTACTCACGGAAAAGGTCGAAGGATCTGATTACTTTTTAGATTTAAAGCGCCTTAAAACCGAGACTCTGACCGATCTTGATATAGAAAGGGCAAAGGCGCTTGGCGAGTATCTGGCTGAAATTCACAGCGAAAAAAAAGATGAGCCGGATCTTTATACAAGAAAAGTCAGGGAGCTTCTTGGGCATGGCGAATGCATAATGGGAATTGTTGATGGATACCCGGAAAATTATGAATTTTTTTCAGATGCTGCTTTTTGTGATATTGAAAAGCGTTGCGTTGAATGGCGCTGGAAGCTAAAACAATATACCCACCGCCTGTGCCGTGAACACGGTGATTTTCATCCGTGGAATATCAAATTTAGAAAAGGAACCGATTTTTCAACATTTGACAGAAGCAGGGGAGAATATGGCGAAGCAGCAGATGATGTTTCCACATTAAGCATCAATTATTTGCTATATTCTCTCCTGAAGTACGGCAAATTAGATGGTGACTACAAAAAACTTCACGATATTTTTATAGAAACCTATCTGGAAAAGACAAAAGATCAGGAAATTTTTAAAGTTATTCAACCTTTTTATGCTTTCAGATGTCTTGTAATAGCTTCTCCTGAATG
>JAJSZP010000112.1 GCA_030262775.1 Deltaproteobacteria bacterium
ATGAATAGTGGCATAAAAATTGAAATTCAATTTTCATGCCAATTGGTGATTTTTTAGATAAATAATTTGTATAATCTTTAAACTTTCGTAAAAAACGGTGAAACTTCAGTTCATAAATAACCAGCTAATATTATGACAAGATTAATAAAACAGAAATTAAGGGGTCGGATCGGCAACTTTCTTAAAGGCACATATAATCACTTTCTTTGCTATCTTCCGGTTAATACAGGCTTTTTTTCATCATGGATTTTGAAGCTTTTTTTTTCCGGATTAAAGCTTGATAAGGAGCAGACCTCAGTTATCCGGAAAATTCCAAAAAAAAGTATAATCATTTATGTTACCAAACATAAAAGTTATTTTAAATATTTATTTTATCACACACGTTATAGACAGGAAGGACTGCCTGTTCCTGAAATAGGTCTGGATTACAGAATAATTATCTGGCAGCCGGTATCACGAATATTCAGGATTATTTTAGCATATCTTGATTATATTTTTCATAATAAAGCCTGGCCGCCCAACCCTTATAAAAGTGAATATATCAAACAGGAACTTATTAAGGGGCGCTCAGGATTATTATCTCTGGTTGAAAAAAAAGGTTTCTATCGCAGATTTGTAAAAGAAAAAGCAGATCCGATCCGCTATCTTATCGAAATTCAGAAATCAGTAGAGCGACCTATTTTTATTGTTCCTCAATTAATGATTTGTAGCACAAAACCACACCGATCCACTCCGAGTATAATTGATATTCTGTTCGGCACCGAAGAAAGGCCTGGAAAAATTAGACGTATTGTAACTTTATTCAAAAATCCGGGCAATATTTTTGTGGAAATATCAGAGCCGGTAAATCTTAAAGAATTTTTAGAGCTTACTGAAAACCGTTATCAAAATTTAGAACAGCAGTCACTTCAATTAAGGCGCTATCTTTTACTTCAGATTAATCAACATAGAAGAAGCATTGTCGGGCCGATTCTTAAATCAAGAGAAGAACTGAAAGAAAATGTACTGACAAATAACAGGCTTCAAAAATTCATGTACCACCATTCAAAAAAGCGCAATATCCCAATCCAAAAAGTACATAGAGAAGCGGATGTGTATCTTAACGAAATAGCCGCTAACTACAATATTGCTGTAATAAGAATGGCCGCAGTTGTTATTAAATGGGTTGTAACCACCATGTTTGAAGGTGTAACGGTTAATAATGATGTGCTTAACAAAGTAAAAACCATGTCTAAAAGATGTCCGTTAATCCTGGTCCCCTGCCATAAAAGCCATATAGATTACCTGATTTTATCGTATACATTATATAATAATAATATGCCATGTCCTCATATCGCTGCAGGGAAAAATCTTTCTTTCTGGCCACTTGGTCCATTATTCAGACGTGGCGGCGCTTTTTTCATAAGAAGAACTTTCAGGGGAGCCGTACTTTATCTGAAAGTTTTTACCGAATATGTAAACAAGCTTCTTGAGGAAGGTTTTAATATTGAAATGTTCATAGAAGGGGGTAGAAGCCGAACCGGCAAGTTAATCATGCCAAAGCTCGGGTTACTCTCCATTCTTCTAAATGCTTATCAAAACGGATCCTGTGAGGATATGATTTTTGTGCCAATATTTATTGGATATGACAGGGTGTTGGAGGAAAGCGCTTATTTAAATGAAATTGAGGGAGGTCAAAAAGAGCCTGAAAGCCTACTTCAAGTAATAAGGGCAGGAAGACTGCTGAAGAAAAGATATGGAAGAATTTACATTAAGTTCCATGAACCTATGTCATTAAAAGAGCTTTTATCAGAATATGGTTCTAGAATTCAGGATATGTCGTCAAAAGAGCAGAATGTTTTTATCCGTAATTTGGGACATAGAATCATAAATGCAATAGATAATGTTTCGCTTGTAACTCCATATGCTCTTGTTGCAAGCGCTATTCTTAACTGCCCCAAAAAAAGTTTTACTTATAATTATCTGATATCTGAAATGGAAATATATATGACCCACCTGTTTTCAAAAAATGCCCAAATGGCTGATACTCTTGTGCTTGATCAGACCAGAGCTTTCGAAACAGCTCTGGAACATTACACCTATAGAAAATTTATAGAAAAAATTCCAAAAAAAGACAAGAAAAGTCAATCTCCTGATGTTATATTTAAAGTTAATGAAAGCAAAAGACCTGTTTTGGAATATTACAAGAATAATTGTATTTCCTTTTTTATCCAGGCAGCTTTTACGTCGTTGGCAGTCCTGGAAAAAGACGCTTTTCAATTTTCAACATCAGATATTATTTCCGGTTATACTTTTTTGCAGGAATTTTTTAAAAATGAGTTTTCTTATGACGTTGATAAGACCCCGGATTATTTGGTTCGTAAAAACATCAAAATATTTATTGATGATGCCATTCTAATGCCTCATTCAACACTGCCTGATACATACAACCTCACATCCGCTGGCTATAAAAAGCTTAAACTTTTTTCCAGTTTTCTTAAAACCTATTTTGAATCATATTTTATTGTATTGAACTTTTTCATGCGTTATCCAAAAGAATTTATTAATACAAAAGACCGCCTGAAAAAAGTTCAGTCAATGGGAAATCGCATGTATAAAAGAAAGGAAATTGAAAGAAAAGAAGCTCTTTCTAAAATTAATTTTCAGAATGCTGTAGATTATTTTGTTTCTCATGGAGTAAAAAGTTCAGATAATCATGATAAAATTGAATTCTATGCTGATAATATAAAAAGATATATGAGTTATCTGCCATGATAGCAGGGATCAGGGGCAGGAGAGACTGAAAAAAAATGAACATCGAACGTCCAACATCGAACATCGAATAATGAAATCGCTTTGCTCCGCCAGTTTATAAATTAGCAGGATTCCTTATTCAAAATTCGACGTTCAATGTTCGATGTTGGACGTTCATCTTTCAAAACAACCCAGTATGGCATAAATGCAACCTGTGAACGTTTACAAAATAACTTAGCGCTTATTGGACAGTGGTCAGGGAGCAGTTGATAGCGGAGGGCGGTAGTGGTCAGCAAGGTATTACGATGAAAGCAATGATACTTGCCGCGGGTCTTGGTAGCCGGCTTCGCCCTTTTACTGCAAATATACCAAAGCCTTTATTTCCTGTTGCAGGACGTTCTCTCCTGGATATCATTATTCGCAGCCTGCAGAATGCGGGCTGCGAAGCCATAATTATTAATACCCATCACTTGTATAAAAAGATAGATTCTTTCCTGTCCGGCCGGAAATATTCTATTCCTGTTTTTACCCGTTATGAACCTCTGCTCCTCGGTACAGGAGGAGCTGTAAAGAATGTCGCGGATTTCTGGGATGATCAGCCATTTATGGTTGTAAACAGCGACATTCTTACAGATATAGACCTTCGGGATGTTTATAATTTTCATCTTAATCATAAACATCCCGCCACCCTTGTCCTCCATGATTACAAAGAATTCAACAATGTATTAATCAGCGAGGAAGACTTCATTAGAGGCTTTTATGAAGAGAAAAGCAATGAGAATATCGGTTATGAGAGAAAGCTTGCTTTTACGGGAATACAGGTTCTTGATCCAAAAATTCTGGATTTTATTCCGGATGGTTTATTTTCCAGCATAATTGATGCATATAGAAAATTAATATTTTCAGGCCAGCGGCTGAAAGCTTTTATTGCACAAAAACATTACTGGAAAGATATTGGAACACCTGAGAATTACAGAGAAGCTGTTATAGATAAATTAGCACCCAAGGCATTCAAACAGGTGTGGCCGGATTTTACTTTTAAAAACATAAGGCGCGATAGAATCAAGGGGGATGGATCAGGCAGGCTATGGTACAGGGTAATAGCAGAGGAACATTTGCATAGCAAGGTATATGAGCTCCCATTACGGAAACTTATTATGGTTGATCACGGCATCGGTGCCCAAAGCGCAACATCCGAGGCAGACTCATTCATAACGATTGGCTGCCATCTTTATGAAAGGGAAATACCTGTGCCTAAAATACATCTTTACGATAATTTTTCAGGCCTGGTATTTCTGGAAGATCTGGGCGATGTAAAACTTCAGAAACTAATCCTAAATACTAAGGATCTGGAGAAAGTCGCTTTATATTATAAAACAGTTATTGATGTTCTTATAAATATGTCAACTTCAGGGGCAGAAGGTTTTGATATATTCTGGACATATCAAACTCCATATTACAGCAAAGACCTTATACTTGAAAAGGAATGCCGATATTTTGTTGATGCATTTTTAAGAGGTTATCTCGGCATGGATTATTCCTTTGAAGATTTTAAAGATGAATTTGAATTACTTGCCGAGAAAACACTTAAATTTCCAGTTAATGGATTTATGCACAGAGACCTGCAATCCAGAAATATCATGTTTAAAGATAATAAGTTTTATATTATAGATTTTCAGGGCGGACGCATTGGCCCTGTTCAGTATGATCTTGCATCCCTGCTTATTGATCCATATGTAGATTTGCCTTATCAACTGCGGTCTCAACTGGTTGATTACTGCATTAAGGGGTTTGCAAAATTTCTTCAGATTAATGAGGAGCAGTTCCGCTATTGCTTCAGGTATTGTTCCCTTACAAGAAATCTGCAGATACTTGGCGCATTTGGTAATTTAATACGTGTTAGTGGTAAAATATACTTTGAACAATATATTCCCGCAGCAGTAAAAACCTTGAAATATAATATTTCAGCTTTTGAAGATGCAGAATTTCCGGGCATAAAATCAGTTATAAATAGCCTGGGGATATAGCAGTCAACCACTATACCAAATTTATCATAATTGGAGGTGTTAAATGGAGCGAATAAAAGTAATGGTAAACGGAATTCCAGGCAATATGGCAGTGAATGTGGCAAAACATGTCATGAACGATAGTATGTTTGAACTTATATCATATGCGCTTACCGGGCCCGAAATTACAGAAGCAAAATATACTTTAGATTCTACGGTTATCAGTCTTATTCATCCGCAAGAATCTGAAAAAGCAATTACTGAGATAAAAGAAAAAGAAAGTTATTTTATCAGTGTAGACTATACTCATCCTTCATCTGTAAACAGCAACGCCGGGTTCTACTGCAAGTTCAACCTTCCATTTGTGATGGGTACAACAGGTGGCGACAGGAAACTCCTTGAAGATGCTGTTTGTTCATCATCCATTCCGGCAGTAATAGCACAAAATATGGCAAAGCAGATCGTCGGATTTCAGGCAATGATGGAATATGCTGCAAAAACATTTCCGAATCTTTTTAAAGGGTATTCCCTTAAAATCAATGAAAGCCACCAGAAAGGAAAAGCAGATACCAGTGGAACAGCCAATGCCATGATCGGATATTTTAATGAGCTAGGCACACCTTTTTCTGAAGATGATATTAAAAAAGAACGTGATCCAGAAGTACAAAAAAATATATGGCGTATTCCTGAAGAATATCTTGAAGGGCATGGATGGCATACTTACACGCTTGTTTCAAGTGACAATACGGTGCGCTTTGTTTTTTCGCACAATGTCAACGGCAGGGATGTTTATGCAAAAGGAACACTTGATGCTATTTCATATCTGAATAAAAAGGTCAAAGACGGCCAAAAGGGAAAAGTTTACACAATGATAGATGTTTTAAAAGGTGCTTAAGGGATCAGGAGAAGGCAGTGACAAAGATGAAAAACATAATATTCATTCTTCTACTTTTGACAGTTACACCTGCCTTTGCAGATGAGATGTTTCCCAAAAAGGGATGGACGGACAGGCCGGATCCTATAGCAAGCCAGGATGCTGTAGCTGGAGGAGAGATTTCAACTTTTGCAGGCCAGTATCCGAAAAGCCTGAATTATTACATCGACAATAATGTTCTATCTGCAGAAATCTTTGGGGCTTTATATGAGACATTAATATCCATTAATCCTGTTACGTTGGAATATGAACCAGGGATAGCTGAAAAATGGGTGATAGCGGATGATAAAAAAACTTTTACCTTTTATATTGATAAAAAGGCAAGGTGGAGTGATGGCCAGCTGATAACAGCTTATGATGTCAAGTGGACCTATGAAGCAATAATGGACCCAAGGAACCTTACGGGACCGCATAAAGTAGATATGGAACGTTTTGAATCACCAGTTGTAATAGACAAATATACTATACGTTTTACAGCTAAAGATGTTCACTGGAAAAACCTTGGCGCTGTTGGCGGTTTTCATATTTTATGTAAACACGCGTTTGAAGTGAAGGATTTTAACAAGATTAATTTTGAATTTCCAGTGGTTTCAGGGCGATATAGACTCGGAGAGATAAATGAAGGAATTTTTATAACTTTAGAGAAACGTGAAAACTGGTGGCACAGAAAATTCAAAAGGTCTCGTGGGGTCGGCAACTTTCAAACTATTAGATTCAAATTTTTTGGTGAGAGAGAAAATGCATTTGAGGCATTCAAAAAAGGCATGATTGATATTTATCCTGTATATACTTCAAGGATATGGATAAATGAGACAAAAGGAGATAATTTTTTAAAAAACCGGATAGTAAAGCAAAAAATTTATAATTATAATCCTGTTGGATTCCAGGGATTTGCAATGAATATGAGGAAGCCGCCTTTTGATGATTTAAGAGTACGCAGGGCTATGGCGCTTCTTCTTGACAGGAGAAAAATGAACAGCCTTTTGATGTACGATCAGTACTTTCTCCACAAATCCTATTTTGAAGACCTTTATACAAAAGAAAATCCGTGTACTAACGAGCTTGTTGAGGTGAACAGAAAAGAAGCTCTGAATCTTCTCAAACAGGCTGGTTGGGTGGTAAATCCGGTTAATGGTTTTCTTGAAAAAAAAGGACAAAGATTTTCTTTTAAGTTTTTAACAAGAAGTTCTTCTTCAGAAAAATTTTTGGCAATTTACTCTGAAGATCTCAAAGATACAGGAATGGAACTTGTCATTGACAAAAAAGACTGGGCTGCCTGGGCAAGAGATATGGATGAGTATAATTTCCAGATGACGTGGGCTGCCTGGAGTTCCGGCATTTTTAAAGATCCTGAGGGCATGTGGTCTTCAAAGGAGGCTTATAGAAAAGGAGGAAATAATATTACAGGTTTTAAAAATGCCAGGGTTGACAGACTGATTGAAAAGCAAAAAAGAATTTTTGATATAAAACAACGTAATGAAATATACCGTGAGATTGATAAAATAATATATAATGCTTTTCCATATGTGCTGCTGTGGAATATAAATTATACCAGACTGTTGTACTGGAACAAGTTTGGGATTCCTTATACTGTGCTTTCCAAATACGGCAATGAGAGCAGTGCTTACTGGTATTGGTGGCTTGATGAAGATTCAGAGGCAGATTTACATGATGCTTTAATGAATAATTCTATACTGACGCGGAAGAAACCTTCAATATATTTTGATGAAGTCTGGCAATCCAGTCAATAAAAAGGGAAAAGAAATCCTTGGATATTAAACCAAATCTGTGATACTTTTTTCATAAAAATGCCTCCTTGTTTCAACTAATTATTCAACCAGATCAGTTAGTTGTAATATATCATAGAGGCAGCTTCTTTACCATAATTATTCCTCTGCTGATCAAAATAATTCAAAAGTTTTTTTGTTTCTGCAAGAGGCTCTATTGCTTTTCATTTCAACAAATGGCCACATTTCATCACATTGGATTGTTAGTCATGACCACCGGCGGAGCCGGTGGTCATGACTTGCCATATACAACTTTTCTTCTGTTTTTAGGAACCCACACTATATAGTATTTACATTCCCAAACTGTGTGTAGTAAACTTTTTTTATTGTTTTGCTCCTTCTTTTCAACACCCCTTACAATCTAAAAAAAAGGAAGCCTTATCTTTAGTGCGGAAAACAGAACAAATACGGGATCAAATTTCTGAGCATATAACTGTTCGTGGTTGATATGCTGATAGCTTGCCCGAAGGGCGCTAATTATGAAACTTATAGAAAATAAAAATATTTTGCTTGGTGTTTGCGGAGGTATTGCAGCATACAAGAGTATAGAATTATTAAGACTTCTTAAAAAACACGGCGCAAATGTTAAGGTGTTTATGACTGAGAATTCTGAGGCGTTTGTTGGTCGGCTGACTTTTGAAGCATTATCAGGCCAGCTAGTCTGCTCAAGTCTTTTTGAGAAATCTGGAAGCAGAAGCGGGCATATAGAACACATAGATTGGGCCGAGAAGGCAGACGCACTGGTTATAGCTCCTGCAACAGCAAATATTATTGGCAAGATAGCAAATGGAATAGCTGATGATGCTCTTAGCACATTGGTGCTTGCAGTTACATCTCCGGTAATAATTTGTCCTTCCATGAATACAAATATGTACCAGAATAGGGCGCTTCAACGGAATCTTGATAGATTAAGAGAGGATGGACTTTTTGTCATAAAACCGGAGTCCGGAGAACTTGCTTGCGGTACAAGCGGGCCAGGCCGCCTTCCTGAACCGGAATATATACTCGACAGGTTATTATTCCGCCTTTCACCAAAAGACCTGAAAGGTAAAAATATACTTGTAACTGCCGG
>JAJSZP010000113.1 GCA_030262775.1 Deltaproteobacteria bacterium
ACAAAAAAATGGGAACAACTCAATCTTATTTCAGCAAGGCCCTATGGGTTTTGCTGAGAACGGCCTTATAGGTCGAATTCAAACCACGTTTTATAAGCGTGGTTATTGATTGAGGGATGAGGACTATCTTTGCTGTTTTGTTGATTGGGCAATTAATAATGCATCTTTATCGCCTTTGGTTTTTTCTGATAACAGTTTCTTTTTTTTGTTTATAACTTCTCCTTCATTATTCACCACGGTGTTTTTATCTATGACCAGTAAGCCCAACTGCGACATTACTTCCTGTTTATATTGATAATCGTATTTCATCTTTTCTAATTTATATTTCATAAAGATCCAGATCAATGCAAAAACTACCGCAACGGCAAAAACTACCGCAAGGATGATAAGAGCGTACTCCACAGTTTTTACCCCTATTTCTCCCAGAAATATTATCAAATTGTCTAATTGAGAAAAAATTATAGAACCAATGACCAATAATAGCAAAGTCAGTAAAAAGGGAGCTTGTCGAATTAAAGTTAATGATGCATTTATCTTATTAAAAGGACTGTTTTTTTCATTGTTCTCATCAGATGGCCCCGAATCCACGGATTGAGGAGTAGAATGACCGAAAATAAATAGATTAAAGGCAGTTATAAAAATGCCCAATATGAATGTCACTCCAATCGGAACCAAAAAAGATGCGAGGAAATAGTACTTCCAGGGAAAAGGAAGATTGACCGGTTCAAGCTGGAAAAGAAAGCAAGAACCAAAAATTATAATTTCCAGCAAAAAAATCAGGCTGATGTAATATTTAATAAATTTTTTTAATTCAGATGCATCAAAAAGCGTAGATATGCCTTTGAAGTGATTATTGTCTAATGCAGACATACATATATTCTCCTCATTAAACTCAGGTGGATAGGCCGAAGTCCGAAGGCTGAAGCTCTCTAACAGCCTTCAACCTTAACCTATACCCCCTTACTTTGTAATGACAAAATTGAAATCCTTATCAGCCCCATATTTATTTTTTGCATATGTGGTCAGCACCCAATGCAGGCCTTTACTCATAGAATTGACTTTAGCTGATTTTGAGATGGAAACAGACTTGATCATTATGTTAGACCTCGCCTGGATATAGCTGTTTTGTTTCTTTACGTTACCAATGAGATTTTCTTTTGGATCTAATGTGAAAATTGAAAATGAATTTACACCGCCTGTGATACGATATTTAACAATAACAACTTGTTTTGATATTTTACTGCGAACTTTTTTTTCTGCAATAGTTATTCTCTGATTCGCCCATTGAGTCAGTTCTTCTCTATTGTTGATCCATAAAGAAGTATCTGGTGATGCCGGCGCACTCAAAGCCTGTTGATACCACTCTATTGATTTCTGGTAATTTCTTGCCACGCCTTTGCCGTAAAAATAATAATCCCCGATCATTATTGCTGAAGCAGGCTCCTGGGTGGAATCAAATGCTTTTGTGAACCATTTCATAGCTTCTATATATTTGCCTTTATTATTAAAGTAGATGCCCATTTGATAAGTGGCAAGAGGATTGCCATTATCAGCCGATATTATTAACCAGTTTTTGTGAGCTTCCTCTTTTTCTTCACTTTTCAAGATGCCGGCTTTGTATAACATGCCGAGATTGTATTGCATCTTGCTGTATTTTATATCAAAAAAAGATTGATTTTTGATTAACTCATTAAAATATGATTCTCGTTCCTTAATATTTGCAGATACTATACTTCTAAGAGCTGCAATTTTTTCTTTATTGTCTGTAATGTACGCATCCGGGAAATCGTCCGAATATAGTTCTCCAAGAAAGATAATTGCGTTAATATTACCTTTTTTTGCTGCTGTCTTAAGATATTTGACTCCTTTTTTTAGATTATTATTATCATTCTCTGATATCATCGCTATTCCTCTGGCATAATAATCTTGCGGGCTGCAATTCCAGCAGCCATCTCCAAAGAGATAATAGAGCATGAAAATAACATAAATACCCAGGCAAATTCCAAGAAACAATAATACAGACTTTAATTTTTTTTTTATTGTCATTTAGCGACCCTTTGGCTTTGTTTGGGGCAAAATATTTATGGTAACGACAGAGTCAGGGTATGCGGATCTCCGTGACAATCATTACAACTGCTGAATTTCTCAAGCAATTCCTTTGAATGGGGTTCCTGCCCATGACACTCCTGGCACATTGGAATATATCGGTGCTTATCGGCATGGCAATTGGCGCATTTAAGAAAACCATGTTTATTATTGCTGCTTGATAATTTGCTGCCGACATCAGCATGACAACCTGTACAAATAGTATCTGCCGCATCTTCGCTATAGCTGACCATCAAAGGTGAATGACTTGGGTGGCAGGCATTGCACCCCGTATTTCCGATAAATGGCGTATGCGTTTTATCATGGCATTCAATACAAGTAGGTATGTAGCCATGCCTGTCGTGGTGACACAAAGAGCATGCCGTGCTGGTATGTGCGCTAAGGTTTTTAGTTGTCTCGTCTGCCTGGTCAATATGGCAGTTGCCGCAATCCTCAACTATTTTTTCAAAACTCAGACTATCTACAGGTGCATGAGCATTTTCATGACACCGCAGGCAGTTCGGAAAACCAGCTCCATGGAATAGAACATGGCAGCCAGCGCAGTTGGGAACAACGTCTTTCCAGTTTTTCCCCGGTTTATATGTGTGAAATATTGCGTGACATTTCTTGCAGACCATCTGATGTGCTCCACCTTTGTCTCTAATGTCAGTAAAAACTGAAAAATGACACCTGGCACAATCATGATTTGTAATCGGTTCGATTCTTTGTTTGTAAAACGCAGGACCACACTCTTCAGCAGCAACATTAATCAACGAAAAGGCGCTCAAGCTCAAGTATATGATCAAAGTGTAACCAACAATGTTGGCGAAAAACTTTTTTCCCATTTTGTGTTCCGATCTTCTTTTTTGATGGTTTGCTTGTAATTTTTCCTACTTGATCAATCCATGTGGATCTTGATGACATGTACGGCAATCCGGAAATTTTGCATGAATATCGTATTTATGCGGTTCCCCATGGCATGTTTTGCATTTAAGTAAACTTCTATGCTTGTTTTTATGACAATACACGCATCCTAACTCATGATGTCTTGTATGACTTACTGCTGACATCTTTTCCCCAACAGGTTCATGGCAGATTACACAGAAAGACGAGTCAATGTTTTCTCCATAGATTACTTCCAGCGGCATATGGGGTTTATGACATCGCAGACAATCATTAAGGGTCATTTCCTGTATATGGGGTTCATGACATTCCATGCATGATAAAGATTCGCCATGTTTTACATGGCATTCATTACAGTCTAATCCCGTGTGTTCGCTCGGATGTGCCTTCATCTCCCTGCCCTGGTCAGGATGGCAGGATACACAGGCCGAGTTAACAGAAACGGCCTTGCTCAGATCCATTTCCATGGGATAGTGAGGATGGTGGCATGACGCACAATTTTCCACCTTATAGTGTGGTTTATCTGACGGCGCATGACACAGAGAACATTCTGGAATAACATTATTTTCAGCAGGAGGATGCTGTTGATGGCAATCAATACATTTGACTGATTTGTGAGCTCCTCCACGCTTGTTAACTGTATTTACTGTTTCATCATGACAACTGGCGCATAAAGCCGGAAGAACTACAGCATCATACTTGATTGCTGCTGGACGATGAGGTTTATGACAAAGGAAGCAGTCCTTATTGTTCATTTCAGGTGAATGAGAATCATGACATTCCAGGCATGCAGTAGATTCGCCATGCTTTGAATGGCACTCTTTGCAGTCTAATTCGGAATGCGCGCTCGGATATTTCCGGTTTTCTTGCCCTTCGGCTGGATGACAGGATACACAGGCCGGTTTTACATTATCTATTTTGCTCAGATCCATTTCTGTGGGGTAATGTGGATAATGGCACTTTTTGCACTCTTTTAGAGCATAATGCGAACTTGTATCAGGTGAATGACAAGCACTGCATTTCGGTATGATATTTTTTCCATGGGGGGGATGTTCCTCGTGACAATCAATACAAGCGACTTCTGTTTTATGCAATGCCCCACGCTCGTTGATTTCCCGTATATTGCTCGGATGGCACTTGATACAGTCCCCTTCGGCTAATTCAAGAAAATTGTTCTCAGCCAAAGACAAGGTGCTAAAGAGAAGCATGACTAAACAACCAATAATACTGATAAACACCTTTTTTTTCATCTGTGCCTCCATGTTCAGGGTTCAGTGTTCAGGATTCAGGGTCCAGGATTCAGGGTGTTAACCGTGAACCGTTGAACCCTGAACCCTTAAAAACCGAAGCAGTTTGTTTATTACTCTGCTAACGCATGAGGATTATTATGACAGTCAAGGCATAACGGGTATCGTTCATGCATAGAGGCGCCATGCAGATCGGCGTCGTGGCACCCGTCACATTGTGTAACCGCCATATGTTTGCTTTCATGACATTCTATGCAGCCCATTTCAGAATGAGCTTTTTTGCTTGAAGCAAGGGCAGTGCCCACATCTTCATGACAGCAAGCGCAGTAATTATTGGGAATACCTTCAGCATAATTGACTGCTTTGGGGCTATGCGGCTTGTGACAGGCAAGACAATCCGCATGGGTCATTTCATCAGCATGAGGAGTATGGCAATCCGCACATTCCGCCCACTCACGATGAACCATGTGGCATTCGGTACAATTCAAACCAGCGTGTTCGCTTGGTTTGGCTTCCATTTCTTTACCTTGATCCGGATGACATGAAAGGCAGGCAGCCGAATTGATTTCACCGAACTTCATCTCGGTGGGATAATGCGGGTAATGGCAAGCATTGCAATTTTTGATATTATAATGCGCTGCTTCTCCAGGATCATGACACATTTCACATGTTGGAATAGGATCCTTTCCAAGGGGTGGATGTTCCAGGTGACATTCGCTGCAACCTATTGACTGGTGCAATCCGCCGCGTTCATTGATATCTTTCACAGCATATGGATGACATTTTGCACAGTCCTGGTCTTCTAATGGAACTATATCAAAAACA
The DNA here is from genome assembly GCA_030262775.1 of Deltaproteobacteria bacterium. Taxonomy (GTDB): domain Bacteria; phylum Desulfobacterota; class Desulfobacteria; order Desulfobacterales; family ETH-SRB1; genus B13-G4. The sequence goes on from JAJSZP010000113.1 coordinate 5,061, forward strand.
GCCGGTTTAACCTCAACTTTCGCTGCGGGTTCCGGCTCAACTTTCGCTGCGGATTCCGGCTCAACTTTCGCTGCGGGTTCCGGCTCAACTTTCGCTGCGGGTTCCGGCTCAACTTTCGCTGCGGGTTCCGGCTTATGTTTTGCCACAGGTTTTATATGAATTTCTTCTGACGGAGTCGTCTGAATTATTGCCAGAAACCAGATGCCAAAGAAAACCAGCACTATTATAAAGCCCAACGTAATGATATAATTCTTTTTTTCCATTTTCTATCTCCTTTTCTTTCTTTTTTGCAAGCTAATGTGATCTTCTAAATATCCATTAAAAACAAGAAATTAAGCTATTTTCCCTCGTTTGTTTACTTGAAACAAAATCTTGTTTATCCTGTCAGAGTTTTTTCAAAGGGCTGTTAAAGCGTTATCAACAAATTTCAATTTTGTATTATACTATTATTTGAGATTTTTTACAATAAATTTATTTGGTATCCCCGGCAGGATTCGAAGTTATTTCGTCCACGTTCCTTACTTGTGTTTGTGGGAATATAAACCATGGGGATGAGCATGAGTATGCTGGTGCAAATGGACTTTATCATCGACAATGATCTTGCCATTTTTTATTGTATAAATTGAGTCTGTTATTTCAAAAAGCAAATCAAGATCATGGGATATGAGAATGTATGAAAGATCAAGTTCACACAGAGTTTTTTTTATTTTTGTTTTAGTTTTTTCATCAAGGCCTGTAGTTGGTTCATCAAGAAGCAGTGTTTCCGGCTCCATGGCAAGGACTGTGGCCAGAGATACCAGTCTTTTTTCTCCGCCGGACAGCTTGTATGTAAGCCTGTCCTCAAATTCCCCAAGATCAAGAAAATCCAGAGTTTTACGTGCAATATCAACAGCTTCATCACGAGACCTGCCAAGGTTTAAAGGGCCGAAGGCAACGTCTTCCAGTACAGTGGGGCTGAAAAGCTGATCATCTGCATCCTGAAAAAGCAGGCCGATTTTCCGGCGCACACTTATGAAGTCTTTTTCTTCTTTTGCGGTTTTACCGAAAATTTCTATCTTTCCGGACAGAGGTTTTAATAAGCCCATGATTATGTGAAAAAGAGTTGTTTTTCCACTGCCGTTGGGGCCTATAAGCCCTACCTTGTCATACCTTGAAAGCTGTAAGTCCAGATTGTCAAGAACCTTAGGACTGCCGGGATAGCTGAAAGATATATCTGTTAGATTGATGATCAGGTTATTGCTGTCCACTCCATTACCCCCAGCACTATAAGAATTGCTATCATCAATACAATAGAGACAGCATCAATTTTTTTAAAAGAAAGATCTCTAATGGTGTAAAAATTACCCTTAAAACCGCGGCACAGCATGGCATTACGCACTCTCTGCATGCGGTCGAAGCTTTTTATCAAAAGCATGCCGACTATATAAGCAAATGTTCTGTATGTGTGCAAATTTGTTCCAGGCCTGAATCCTCTCATTTTTATGGCATTTATTAAGCGGATATATTCCTTATCCATGACATGAATATAGCGGTATGTGAAGAAAAAAAGATGCACCAGTTTTTTGGGCATCTTTAATTCAAGCATCGCATGTCCCAGCGTAAAGATTGGAGTTGAAGCTATAAGTGAGATCAGCATAAGCATCATGGCATTAGACTTGATGCTTATACGAAATGCATATATTAATCCTTCATGAGTTACTGCAAGCGTGCCGATATTAAACAGGGGTTTCCCTTCAGTAGTAAAGGGAAGAAAAAACCAGAGAAAAATTATCATTATATTGACGGGTACAAGACGCCTGAAAATTTCTTTTGCACGTATTCCTGCCGTAAGAATAATACCGAGGGAAATAATAAGAGCTGACAAAAGAACCGACAAACTGTTTGATACAGCCACAACAATGGAGAAAAAAAACACCTCAATTATCTTAGCCCTGGGATCAATGCGATTAATTAGCGAATTGATGTTTGTTAATTCTTCAATTGCCACTATCGTGATTTCTTTTTTTGCGGCTTGTAAAATACATGGCCACACCCACGAGGCCAAATATATAACCTGTTCCACTTATTATTTCAGTTAGACTGGGGGCACCCCCGTATGAATCTGCCAGCATATTCATAATAGGCGCCAGCTTTCTGTCCAGGGATTCATCTATTAGCTTCTTTATTTCCTGTCTTGAATTTTCATGGGATTTGGAAAGAGCAGACAGATCAATGCCTGAATTTATTGTCTGTGACCTGGAGGATGTTTCATAAGAAACTTTTATATCAGATTCAGGTTCGCTATTATTTGATACAGCCTCATGATTGATTTCTTCAAGCGGTATTTTCCATTCCGACATATGGCCCATAGAGGCTTTTAGCACTACCTTAAGAGCGGTTTGCTTTGGTATCTTAAAAGAAAACTCGCCGTTGTTATCTGTTTTTCCTTCCAGAAGTTTGTTTCCGTCTGAATCGAAAACAATTACAGAAGAGTTTTTTGCTCTTTTGCCCCCACTGAACTTGCTCTGAGTATAAACTGTATCTCCTTCAACCCAGGCAAATATTGATACTTTGTGAGCAAATGCCGGCATGTCGCAGAATATAACAAAAATTATGAAGAAGAGAAGTACAAACCGCTGTCTGCAATCAAACACAATAACCCTCCAAAATATCAGGCCTCACTTTTCTTAGAAACAGGGCACAGGTTGCAGTCAAAATACCTTCGATCAGCATCACAGGCAGATGAGCTGCAACCAGCAGCTTCGCAACAGGCAGAAATGCATCGCCATTTAGATACAGGGAAAATCCAGCAAGTATTCCTGCAAAAAGAACAGCACAGCAGCCTGCTGCAAATGCAGTTATTATAAATACAGGACGGCCTGAGCTTTTTTTTACTCCCCAGCCAAACAGGTAATAGCATGTTACAGCGGGAAGAGCCATGTTAAAAGTGTTAATGCCAAGCGTTGTGATTCCTCCGAACTGGAAAAGAAGCGCTTGAAGTGCCAGGCCGACCAGTATGGCCGGAAATGCTTTCCATCCCAGGATTAGTCCCAGCATGCCATTTAATATAAGGTGTACAGAGGACGGGCCAACCGGCAGGTGTATAAGGGAAGCAACAAAAAAACTTGCTGTAAGGATACCCAGATAAGGAATTTCTTCGTAATCCATGCTTTTCAGCCCAATCCCAACGCCAGTTGCTGCAAGGACTGCGCCTCCAGTTAGAATGGCCGGGGATAATACGCCTTCTGAAATATGCATGTTTGTAACAGTTTACGAATTATATTATAATCCCTGCCTGCTGGCAGGATTCCACTTCGTCAAACGAATTTATTTCAATATTATCAATGGCTCCGATATATTAGAATTTGGATAACCGCGCCCTATGGGCGGGGGTAAAAATAGCTTTGCGTAGAGATCTGCCCAGATGTATTTCCTAATTGAGTTGTTCCCGCAATTCAAAAAG
>JAJSZP010000114.1 GCA_030262775.1 Deltaproteobacteria bacterium
ACCGCCCGCCTTATTGATCGACCCATAAGGCCTCTTTTTCCTAAAAAATATAATTCCGAAACGCAAGTTATTGCAACGGTATTATCTATGGATCAGGAAAATGATCCTGATGTACTGGCACTGATAGGAGCCTCTGCTGCGCTTGAAATATCAGACATTCCATTTGAAGGCCCGATTGCATCTGTACGTGTAGGACGAATAGACGGCGAATTCATAATCAACCCAACAATCAGTGAATGTGAAAAGAGCGATCTTAATATCATTGTTGCAGGTTCTAAAACCGGCGTAGTAATGGTTGAAGGTGGAGGCAACTTTATAAGCGAAGAAGATATGCTTGAAGCCATATTTTTTGGACATAAAGAAATGCAGCCAATCATAGATTTGCAAGTAAAACTAAAAGAGATTGCCGGTGTACCGAAACGTCCTTTTACTGCCCCTGAAAAAGACGAAGTGCTGGTAAAAAAAGCTGAGGCCACGGCCTATTCAAAATTGCGTGAAGCAATACTTATACCCGAAAAAATTAAACGTCGAACCGCTCTTCGCGGTGTTAAATCCGAAATATTTGAGAATCTTGGTGAAAAATACGCTGATCGTAAGGAAGAAGTCTACGACATTTTTCAGGACTTGCAAAAATCAATCTGCAGAAAACTTATTCTTAAAGAAAGGCGTAGAATTGATAACAGGAAATTTGATGAAATAAGGCCTATTACTTGCGAAGTCGGCGTTCTGCCAAGGCCGCACGGAAGCGCCCTGTTTACAAGAGGAGAAACTCAGGTATTAGGAGTTATGACTCTTGGTTCCGGTCCGGATGAACAAAGGGTCGAAACACTTACCGGTGAAGAACTCAGGCCGTTCATGCTTCACTACAACTTTCCGCCCTATTCGGTAGGTGAAGTAAAACGAATTGGCGGCCCAAGCCGAAGAGATATAGGACATGGCGGACTGTCAACCAGAGCTATTGAAAAAGTGCTTCCTGATAAAAAAGACTTTGATTATACAATTCGTATAGTATCAGAAGTTTTGGAGTCAAACGGTTCTTCATCAATGGGTACTGTATGTTCAGGAATCCTGGCTCTTATGGACGGTGGAGTTCCAATTAAATCACCTGTTTCCGGAATTGCAATGGGACTTGTAAAAGAAGGGGATGATGTGATTATCCTGTCGGATATACTTGGCGATGAAGATCAGGCTGGAGATATGGATTTTAAGGTCGCCGGCACATGTGACGGCATAACAGCCTTACAGATGGATATTAAAATTCACGAACTTTCAAAGGATATAATGCAGAAGGCGCTTGAGCGAGCTCGCGTTGGCAGAGTTTTTATTCTTGATAAGATGATGGAAGCTCTAAATGAACCTCGCGAAGAAATTTCCCCTCATGCTCCAAAAATAATTACCATAAAAATTAATTCTGACAAAATACGTGAAATAATAGGGCCTGGCGGAAAAACCATCCGGGCAATGCAAAGTGAGACAAATACCAGAATAGAAATAGATGATACAGGCATTGTTAAAATTGCCGCTGTTTCCGAAAAAGACGCAGATGCAGCATTGGAAATGATCAAGGAAATCACAAGAGAGCCCGAGGTCGGAGTTATTTATGAAGGTACTGTCGTAAAGATAATGGACTTTGGGGCATTTGTTCAGATAATGCCCAACGTGGATGGACTTGTGCATATTTCTCAGCTCGCTCCACATCGCGTAGCAAAAGTTTCAGATATAGTTAAGGAAGGGGACAAAATAAAGGTTAAGGTTCTTGAAGTAAAAGACGGTAAAATACGCCTGAGTCGCAAAGCAGTTATAGAAGAGGAAAATGGATAAAATAGCAAATAAAACCATTCTTAATAACGGTATCAGGATTTTATCCAAAAAAATACCCCATGCACGCAGTGTTTCAATGGGAGTCTGGGTAAATGTAGGAGCCAGGGATGAAACTCTATCAGAAAACGGACTTTCCCATTTTATTGAACACATGATCTTTAAGGGGACAAAAAAACGTTCAGCTCTGCAGATAGCCAAGGAATTTGACTCTGTAGGCGGGAATACAAATGCTTTTACAACCATGGAAAACACCTGCTATCATGCAAAGGTAATGGATACGCACCTGGAAACCATGGCTGATGTTCTTTCTGATATATTTTTATACTCAACTTTTGAATCAAAAGAGGTTGAAAAAGAACGGGCAGTTATATCTCAGGAAATTGGAATGACCGAAGACACCCCGGATGAGTACATCCACATACTTTCAGGAAATACTTACTGGGGTGATAACCCTTTAGGACGATCAATCCTTGGTTCTCGATCAAACATTTTAAGCTTCGATTCTAAAACCATCAGGGAATTTTTTTCCAGGCTTTATCAGCCCGAACGTATCTTCATATCTGCCGCAGGTAACATAGAACATGATCACTTTGTCAATTTAGTAGGACAGCAATTTGAATCAATTAATACTGGCAATTGCTTCCCTGTTCGTGTAACCCCAACCGGCCAATCTAAAGTTAGCATTCATCCCAGGGATCTTGAGCAGATTCATATCTGCATGGGCACAAGAGGCTTATCAATTACCGATCCAAAACGTTATACCTTTTCACTGATTAATACCATACTCGGTGGAAATATGAGTTCAAGGCTCTTCCAGCAAATTCGTGAAAATAGAGGGCTTGCCTACTCTGTTTACTCTTTTATATCATCTCATGTCGATACAGGTATGTGCGGAGTCTACGCTGGGGTCGATCCTAAAAATGCTGAAAAAACCATAGAAGTCAGCCTAAATGAAATATTCAAACTTAAAAAGATACCTGTTGACTCAACTGAGCTCCGAAGCGCAAAGGAATATACAAAAGGCAACCTTATGCTTGCATCAGAAAGTATCGACAGCCAGATGGTTCGGTTAGCTCAGAATGAAATCCATTTTGGTCGTTATATTCCTTTACAGGAAGTTGTGAATAAAATTGAAGAAGTCACAGCAGATGATATTATTGATTTAGCATCAACTCTTTTTGATAATGATCAGCTTGCAATTACTATACTTGGCCCTGTTTCCGACAAAAAGGCATACGAAGACATATTGTATTCAGGCAGTTAGTCTGAGGGTGGAAGGCTTTTAGGAATAAATTATGCGCTATCACAAAAAAAACAGGCAGTTAGACGGAAGACCGTTAGGGCACTTCAGCCTATTCATCTGGGTAGTAATTAACCAATGAATCCTATCCCCACTATAAAATTGCTACGTATCAGGCCGGATGATGATGCAGACATACCTCTTCCGCGATACATGACTCCACGCTCTGCAGGAATGGATATATATGCAGCCGTCAAAAAAGATATCGTTCTTGAAAAAGGCGAAATCGCTTTGATTCCCACAAGTTTTGCCTTGGCCATTCCGGAAGGATTTGAAGCTCAGATCCGCCCAAGAAGCGGATTAGCGGTTAAGCATGGTATCGGACTTATAAATTCACCTGGTACAATTGACTCTGACTATCGAGGAGAAATAATGATTCCTACTATAAACCTCGGAACTAAAAAATATACTCTTAAAAGAGGAGACAGAATTGCCCAGATGATCATAAAAAAAGTGTATCAAGCCAGGATTGAAGTCGTAGAACAATTAGATAAAACTGTTCGCAACACCGGAGGCTTCGGGCACACCGGAAAATAATATTGAGACCTTAAAATAAAATTCTGACAGGATAAACAAAATTTTGTTTCACCTTAGCTATCCAGTAAATCATAAAACAATCATAATCCTGAGGGCTACCAGCGTAAGGCGTGACAGCCTGTAAATTCAATCAGTTAGCAACTCCTCTGATTTTGCTTGATTGCGGAATTGCCATAAAGCAAAAATGGTGGAAAGTGTCCCGAGTTAAGTCGGTAGCCATCCTGAAGGTTGAAATCAAATGTAAAGTAAGGGATTTTGATGTGGATTTACAGGATAAGTTTTGATGTTTTAATCTTGAATATCCAGTTAATCCTGCCAAAAAAGTCTTTTTGTAAGACCTGATTTGAAAGTTGGATTATATGACTGCCGAGCAATCAATTTTGAGCAATTTAACTAAAAATTGCAACTATAATTTGGCAGTATGTATGCTGGCGAGCGGCAGCAAGGGAAATGCTATTTTTATTTCCGACGGCTCCACGTCAATACTTGTTGATGCGGGTCTCTCGGGAATAGAGATTGAACGCAGGCTAAAATCAACAGGGCTTAAACCCGAAAATCTTGATGCTATACTCGTATCTCATGAACACACTGACCATATTCAAAGCGTAGGGGTGCTTTCGCGCCGCTTTGATCTGCCTGTATACATAAACAGCAAAACAATAAAAGCTGCCTCATCTAAATTAAAAAATATTAAAGACATAAGAGGCTTTGAGTGCGGTTCAGCGTTTATGTTAAAAACACTGGCCATGCATCCATTTTCAATATCCCATGATGCGGAAGATCCTGCTGGTTTCACCATAAAACAAAATGGTTCAAAAATCGGTATAGCAACAGACCTTGGAATAGCAACCTCAATGGTTAAAGAACATCTTAAAGACTGCTCGTTACTGATCCTCGAAGCAAACCATGACCAGGCCATGCTCGCAAACGGGCCATATCCCTGGCCTCTAAAACAACGTGTCAAGAGCCGAACCGGACACCTTTCAAACGAAGATTCAAAAAATCTTTTAAATGAAATCAAACACAAAAAACTGGAACATGTAATTCTTGCCCATCTGAGCGAAACAAACAATACCCCTGAAAAAGCATTAAGTGTTGTAGGACAGGCTCTTGCTAATATTGATACCAAACTTAGCGTTGCTTCACAATATGAATCCAGTGGTTTAGTGTACGTCAAATAGATTGCCGGTGAAAAACCAAACGGAGACTGCTCAATAGTTCCTTCGAATGATACCTACAAGTTTGCCGACAATCCTGATCCGGCCCCGTTGCCATCCGCTAAAGACCATAGGCGGATAAGCGCTGTTTGCCGAATGCAATTCCATAGTACCTTTTGTTTTCCGCAGAATCTTAAGAGTTGCTTCATATAGGATGTTTCTAACTATAACAGCGACTATCTGCCCGCTTTCCGCTTGACTCTGTGGACGGATAATGGCCAGATCCTCATCATCAATATGGACATCAATCATGGAATCCCCCTGAACACGAAGGGCAAAACAAGTTTTGGAGCCAAAAATCAACGGGTCAATCGGCAACTCATCTTCCCGATTCTCCAGCGCCATAATAGGAGTACCTGCAGCGATTCTGCCGATTATCGGAATGCTTTTTCCAACGGGCCCGCCAGGTATACGCCATGACCTTTTCTTGCCGGCAGAGGCAATAAGATACCCTTTTTCAACCAGAATATGTAGAATGCGATGTATACCTGCCGGTCCTTTTAAACCAAAATGGCTGCATATCTCGCGTATCGTAGGCGTAATACCAAGTTTCTCCTGATACGAACGGATATAATATAATACTTCTTTCTGCCTTTGAGTAAGCTCCAAAATATGACCCCCTATGAAAACAGCATATCTCCCGGACTCTTGACACCCTTGCCTCCACGATTGAGTACGTGAGTATAAATCATAGTAGTGCTGACATCCTTGTGGCCCAGCAACTCCTGGACAGTGCGGATATCATAGCCAGATTCCAACAGATGCGTTGCGAAACTGTGTCTCAACGTATGACAACTGCCTGCCTTGGTGATCCCTGCATTTCGGATTGCCGTTTTTATTGCGCGCTGGATAACTGTTTCAGAAATATGATGCCTTCGTTCTATACCGGTCCTTGGGTCAACAGACCGACGGGAAGCAGGGAATACATACTGCCAAGCCCAACTACGATTTGCATTCTTGTATTTCTTTTCCAGGGCATACGGCATGAACACAGCTCCAAAACCCTCGTTAAGATCCCGACCGTGGAATAATTTGACTTTTTCAAGGTGCAGCTTGAGATTGTCAGTAATGATGTTGGGCAGCATTGTTACCCTGTCCACATTTCCTTTGCCATTGCGAATGATGACCTGCTTGTAATCGAAATCAATATCCTTTACCCTTAACCTTACACATTCCATTATTCGTAGACCGGCGCCATAAAGAAGATGCCCCATCAACCCGTTGTTACCTTCCAATTGAATAAGAATATTTTTCATTTCCTTTGGAGTAAAAACCACCGGTAATTTGGAAGGCCTTTTAGCCCTGACGAGATTTTCAAACTCACCCAACTCTCTCTGAATTACTTCTCTGTAAAGGAAAACAATAGCGCTCAAAGCCTGATTTTGTGTGGATGCCGCAACTCTTCTTTTCACTGCAAGATAGGTCAGGAAGTCGCTGATTTCATTTTCACCCATCTCGGCAGGATGTCGTTTCCCATGGTAAAAGATAAATTTTCTTATCCATTCGATATAAGCCTGCTCTGTTCGAATACTATAGTGTTTATAACGAATCCTGTTTCTAACCTGGTCCAATAGCTTTTGCTTTGTGTCGGATCTATAAAATGCTTTTCTTCCCTTATCTCTCTTTGGCTTTTCATAAGATTCCCTTGTATTGTTCACGAGTTAGCATTTCCCCCCGTTGTCTTCCGAATAATAATTTCGTTGACTTTATATCAGATGGAAGTTAATAATAAAATTTGTTTTAGTAAAAATTCACCTTATATGAACATTTGTTCATATGTTTATATAATACTAAACTCAAAATTTTATCAAGTAAAAAAATCGTCTAATCCGAAAATAAATTGTTTTACACGACTAAATCGTCGTATAAAACAATTTCGTACGTAGAATAGTCGTATTATAATACGACTATTCGGCAGTCTACTCAATGTTAGACCGTTTTCTGATACAAACAAAGGGCAGCGAGAGTAGGAGAGTAGTACTACACGGCGTAAATAATCACCCTATTCAAAGTGCGTTTTGAAATCGAAAAATAGCCCACTTCAAAGGCGAATACACGAAATATGCTGCCTCTTGAAAATAGGGTACTTATTTACGCCTCGTAGTAGTAGAACACATGAAAATTACCAGTGTTTGTCTTGCAATATTGGTTGCATTTATATGGGGATTTAATTTTGTGGTCATTGAAATTGGATTAGATTCATTTCCACCCATCTTGTTTTCAGCTTTAAGATTTTTATGCGCTGCATTTCCAGCGATACTTTTCTGGAACAAAGGTGACATCAAATGGCGATGGATTATCTCCATTGGAATAACACTGGGAATTGTGATGTTTAGTCTCCTGTATATTGGAATGTATATTGGAATGCCAGCAGGTTTATCTTCCCTTGTTCTTCAAATTCAGGCAGTTTTCACACTCTTGCTTTCAAGTCTCATTTTACGCGACACGCCAACTCTATGGCAAAAAGCTGGGATTACGACGGCCTTCTTGGGGCTGGGTCTTCTTGTGATTAATACATACGAAACCGCAAGCTTTGTGGGGTTGATTTTCGTGATCGCTTCTGGGTTTGCATGGGCTGTTTCAAACATTTTGATGAAACTTTGTGGGAATATCAATATGTTCCGATTGATCATTTGGATAAGTATCATTCCGCCGATCCCATTATTTCTGATTTCATTACTCTTTGAAACAGGTCATGTCGACGCTCTATCTGAGATTTCATGGGCTGGAGTAGGCTCGATCCTTTATACGGGGCTTGTTTCGACGGTTCTCGCCTTTGCCATATGGGGGAAATTATTTCGAGAGTATTCTCCGAATGTGGTAGCACCCTTTGCTCTATTAGTCCCAATATTTGGGATTGCATCTTCATTTGTTATTTTGAACGAGAGATTCACTCAGATTGAATTGCTTTCAACATGCCTGGTGTTTGTGGGACTTGCTTTGATTGTTTTTGGATCAAAGTTATCCGAATTTGTTAGATTGAAGGCGAATTATGTGTTCAGAAAATGATGTGTTAATTCCATATTGGACTTTGGACAAACTTTTGTAACTTTCATCTTATGCTAAATCTATACAAATGTTAACCAGAATGCGTGATTTCAGGCATCTCCGGGATGGCCTGTCTTTTCCCTGTTAGAAGGGTATATGAATTATTTGGCAGTTTGAGAATTTTGGTCTGTTGCTCAAACCCCCAAATAATTATTGTGATAATTTTCTCAATATAGCATATTGCCGCTATCCCTCTCAAATACTGGGAACAGCCTCAAACATTGAGAATTATTAATTTAGGACACAATTTTGTCCAAAGTCCAATCCATAATCCATGAATACTATATCGTCTATGTAACCTAACCTGTTATAAATAAAGGAGTTGGTCTAACAAATGCGTGGAAGTGACTTTGGGGACGCGCGGCACTTTGAGTTTAGGTGTTTTCGCTAACGTTTCGTGGTTGTGTCAGTGTCCTTGCCCGTTGTCAGGGGCGTCCCCAAAGCACCTCACGCTGGTCGTTATCTACTTTTAAAGCAACAGTAGAAAGCGTCCGTTATGTTAGCAATAAAAAACAATTGGTTTATTCAAGGATTAATCGTAGGCATTGCCTTGGGTGTAATAAATTTA
>JAJSZP010000115.1 GCA_030262775.1 Deltaproteobacteria bacterium
CAGCAGTTTTTTCCTGTCCATCAAGTTTGGCAAGCTGCTTTTCGGTCTCGGTTAAAGTCCTTTTCTTGTTTGACAAAACCTTCTGTTGTGCTTTAACTTCTGTAATTAAGCTGGTCAATTCCTTTTTCCGTTCAGGCAGGGCAGCAATTTGCTCCTGTTTGCCTTCTATCACAACGTTCAGCACTTCAATCTTGCTTTTGACTGTCGCCAACAGGGTGCTGGTCCCTTTATATGTTTTCCGCCAGGCATCAATACCGAGGATCTCGTCAAAGGCCTCCTGACGCTTCGTTGGCTGCTTGATTACGAAAGGACCAAGAAATTCGTTCTGAAAAGGGCCGATTACCAGTTTATATTGATCGGCCAGGGGACGGCCGCTATCAAGCCCAAGTAGTTCCTTAATCCGGGATTCCGTTTCCGGGGCCCCGGCATGTTCCTCAACATCAAAACTGCCGCCGATTTCTCTGGCCAGCAGCCATTTGGAACCGGCTCCAACACTGCGGGAAGCTCGATAAGTTTCACCATCATCCGTTACAAAGGTTACAGCTATTTCTCCCTTCTTGGCACCAATGGTGATGAAACGCTCGATGTTACCCACAAAATCACGGGCATCAACTCCGAACAAAGCATAGCCTATGGCCTCAAAGATCGTGCTTTTACCGACCCCGTTGTCACCGGAAAGTACGTTGATTCCGTTGAAAAAATGCAGTTCCTTGTCACTGTGAGATTTGATATTTTTCAAGGAGATAGAGAGGATCTGCATATGTCAAACATCCTTCGAGAAAAGTCCGAGTAGTTCGTCATCTTCAATATCACCCTTCAAGACCAGGTCTCTAACTGCCAGTGATAACACGGCCAACTCCTCTTCACGCCCTTTGTATTTGCTGTGTGTCCCGATCAGTTCATGCAGCACATCATTTTCAATTTCTGCAAGGGATTTCTTGACAACTTCCTCCCCGCCGGTCCTGGTTACCAAAGAAAGGTGATTTTTAATTTCTACGTGTAAAGGCGATGCGAACTCATCAAGTGCCAGCCTTAAACGTTCGCGACCCAGTTCAAAAGGATGGAAACCGACCCTTCCGGCCAGTTTCAGTTCAAGTAATGGAGCACGTTTATCGGATATGTCAGCTAACTTTTCCTGTACCTGTTCACAAAAGCGCGCAAGAGCATTATCAGCATCTTTCGTTCCGTCTATATTTATGGCCTCTACCAGCATCGGTCTGGGATCGGTTGATCTGAATTCCGGGGAAAATTTGCCATCCTCGACGGTAACAAAATAGTACCCTTTGTCATACTTTTCTTCGCCGAAGTTGACCCTTTCCGGTGCTCCGGGGTTGTAGGCATAGGGTGTTCCTTCCGGGGTTTCGATCACGTAAGGTTTGTGGCCGTGTCCGAGGGCTACGTAGCTGAATTTTTCGGCCAAGGGATGGGCCTCTTCGATCTTCATGTTGCCGATTTCAACCGGCGAGTACTTCCAGATGCCGACATGAAAAAGGAGCAGATTGTTCTCGGTGGTTACCGCATTGCAGATTCGTTCAACATGGCTTCCGGCCTGGGCGCCAATATAACCGAGTCCGTAAATATTCAAACCTTCGATCACTATATGTCCACCCATCCCGGTTTCTTCATCGAATGGTTCGAAACGATAGTCCCCATCTTCGGTACGATCAGGACGAAGCAGACGAATATATCCCATTTCAGAAAGAGCTTCCATCCATGAAATATTGTTGCGCCTATGAATCCAATCGTGGTTGCCTTCGATGGCAATACAAGGGATGCCTGCTTCTTTAAGTGGTTGCAAGGTTTCGATGGTTTTGGCAAAGGTCTTGGGTAGAATTTGCCCAGTGTGGAATAAATCTCCGCAGATCAACACAAAGTCGATTTCTTCATTCAAAGCATCTTCCACGATGCCCGACAGGCTATGAAAAAAATCTTCGTAACGTTCCGCTTCCCCGGTGGAGTTGCGGTATGTTTTGCCTAGGTGGATGTCAGCTGAGTGTATGAATTTCATTTAAGCTTGAAAGCATGAGTTATTTAGAAAGACTTGATTGAGTTTTAAAAAAATCTGTACCCCAACTATACAAATTTGTGTGCATTTTTTAGTAGTTATGCAATTTTTTCATAAGAAAATGTCATTCGTATCTCTCGGTTAAAATATGACCCATGTGATGCCGCACTCATAAGTTGCTCATATACTACTGATGGAACATTTCTATATTCGTATACAGAACCACTTAAAAACTCCACTTCCAAAACTTCTGTATCATTGTCATACCCAATAGATGCTATATTTGAAGATGATACCGGTTGCCTATCCATGTTCATTCTCCTTGACAGTTAAGAAAATTCATTATTTCGCCACCCTATAATGACTTTTTGATAGTTACTGTCCGTAAGTGGACCATTTTTCCATTGCACTGAAGCAAGGGGATCGGTACTTTTTGACTCCTTAGCTTTGCTGAATTTTGTTCGCATGGGCAACTTGACGCATTCACCCATAATCAATCCCTCTCCAGTACGCAAACTTGGCAATAGTTCTACTAAATCACTTAGTGAATCTTCAACAGCGCTTCTAATATGGCTTCGATCATTTGAGTTGGTCATTCTAAGGGCTATTACCGAACCACACTGGCTCAAAACTGTTTCATCCAATTCCGAAGGCCTTTGTGTCACAAGCAAAAGGCCAGCACCATATTTTCTGCCTTCCTTTGCTATTTTTTGAACTATACGGGAAGATATTGAGTTTTCACCAGACTTTAAATAATTGTGCGCTTCTTCTAAAACAAATAATATTGGTGTTTGTCTGCCTCCTACATCTAGGTCTTGACCCCAGTAAATGAATTCGTAGATAATTGATAATACTGATCCGGAGATAGAACTAATAATTTCAGATGGGATACTGGAAAGATCAAGAATTGTTATTGGTTTTTCTGTCCCTATCCAATCTTTTATTAGCAGGTCTAGATCACTTTCTATCTCTCCATTCAAGTTTGGAGTTAGCTTATCGAGTTTATATAGGAATTTATACCTATGGTCTAACAGCCTATTTCTCATTAAGTTTAAAAACCCCAAAATTCCTTGTGCCGAATTGTTCATAAAGGGAGCCGCGCCACCATTACCTGCAGGAGTATACTTATTTGATTTTAATGTTTCTGCGTCACCTATATCTGTTTCATCAAGAGTGCTCGTCTCCGGTTGAGCTCTTCGTTGAAAAGTTTGCCGTTCAAAGTCATCCAATTCAAACCATAGCTGTTTGACACTAAACGGTATTGGGCTATCTGCGGTAATGGCTTCCTCTTTCGAAACAGGTGACATTTTTTTTGAAGATTCAATCTTTTTTTCCAGAACTTTTTCTCTAATAAATTCCTCTTG
The DNA here is from genome assembly GCA_030262775.1 of Deltaproteobacteria bacterium. Lineage (GTDB taxonomy): Bacteria > Desulfobacterota > Desulfobacteria > Desulfobacterales > ETH-SRB1 > B13-G4. The sequence continues at coordinate 3,370 of JAJSZP010000115.1, forward strand.
TTTCTCGTTTAATTTTCCAGGAAAACTTTTTATAAATTCTTGAAATGTCAAAGCCCAATACGGAATATATAATTCCTTTTCATCTTTTGATTTATCAGCCCCAACTTTAAATATTTGACTATGAGATTTCAGGATTCTCCCATATTCGCCATGCGGATCAATGAGAAGAATTCTTGAATTATTGAGGCCTTTTTTTGTAGCAATTGCCTCTAATGCCACTGAAACAGAATTAGATTTACCGCTACCAGTAGATCCTAAAATAGCACAATGCCTATTGACCAACTTATCAAGGTCAACCCTAGCAGACAATCCTTCTGAAGCGCTTACTTGGCCGACAACAATTGATCTTTCTTCGTCAAATCCACCATAAATCAACTTTAAATCTTTTGAAGTAACTAGATGGACTTCGTCATCAGCAATGGGAAACTGAACCACACCGCGCTCAAATTCCTTACCAATTCTTTCACCAATTAAAGTCGCTTTAATCCAACGAGAACCAAGCTCGATCCCATCTTGTTCTATTAATTTTTCGGGAATTGCATCTGAGCCAGCTTGGATAACCACTCCAAACAAATCGACATAACCAAAAGGAATTTTTATAAACGAGCCAATTTGCCCAACTCTATAGAGAATTCCATCAATTATTGGAAGGGTTGATCCAATATTAGCGTCTAATTCTATAGCGAGAGTGCTGCCTGTAACACTCCGTACCTTCCCAATAAATGATTCGCTATTATTCATAGAACTATCCTTCGATAATGAATCGAGAATTAGTATAAAAAAGAGCTAAAAAATCCGATAGTTTTTTAAAGTCTCCCAGCCAAAAATCCCCCTTGCCAGTCCATACATCATTTTTTTGTACAGCATCTTCATCAAACCCGTAGTCGAGAAGATTATACGATTCATTCCTGTTTGGTTCCCTTTCTAATTTCCACTCTCCAAATTCACAGCCAATAACAGCTGTCCTTTTGGCGTAAACCGAAATTTTAGAGCTGCCTTTTGCATATTTTGATAGGACATCACCCTCTTCCATTTCACCTCTTTTTAAGACAAACACATGCGAAGATCTCGAATTTGTAAGTGCAGTTAAAATCATCCCATTTATATGATCGTCACCAAAAGAATAACCACACACGAAAAGTACCGAATCTTCTTGTTTTAAGAAATATGACAATCTGTCCATGTAGCTTAAATAAGGTTGTTTCCGTGAGTGGTCGTATTTCAAAAATGATGGATAAATCATCGCACTATCTTTTGTGTCTGACACCCTAGTAATCTCTTTATTTTCAAGCGCCCACCCCAATGAGCCATGTAACTTCCAAAGCTTTGTCCAATATTTGACCGGGTTGCTATCTTCAATCCATTCTGGATAGAAGAAAGCTTTGTTGCTTCCGATAAATCCATCAAAGTATGGGACTTTTTGTTTTTCCAATCCTGATTCCAAAAGGTAATCATAGTTAGTAGTAAATATTTCTACTGGGAATTTTCTGTCCGCATTCTTGATCCATTTTGCGAAATCATCATGGTTTAATTCTTTATCTGAAAAGCCCGGTTGACTATGAACAGAAACTATTTTTTTTATTTTGTTCTCAATGTCTTTCCTTAATTTAGTTAGTTTGTCTTTTTTCAAACCACAAAGCGCTTCACTACCAACCGCCCTTTCTTTTTCTGATATTTTTGAAAGTAATGTTTCAATATTGAATTTTTCATTGTTGTTTTCTATATCCTTTTTTATCTGTTCTATCGCACTTTTCGTCGTGCCACTAAATTCGCCAGTAACCGTTTTAATCATTTCTTGACTTGTCTCAATTAGGCCCTGGCCTTTTTTGTCTTTAGCGGATATCCCAGCACCAAGTAAAAACCCAAATTTCTTCGCAGGATTACTTAAAATAACTTGTAATCGTTCAATAACTTGTTTCGGGTTATGCGTTCCCATATTTTTCATTGCTCCTAGTCAGGCATTATTATATCACTGGTTAAGATTATTTCTTATCTCCTGCAACTCACCAAGTATCTTTACCATCGCCAATGTATCCAACCGACAGTATTCAAACAGTCCCTCTCGAATCTCTGTAAACTTCACAGGATCGTTAGTCTTGCACATCTCGTGATAAACCCGCATGGCCATCAGGCCGTCCGAAACACTCAGATCTTCATATGAAAGCTCCGGCACCAGAGCGGGTAGCACCACTTTAATCGAATAAGAACCCCGCATCTGCCAGCGGTAAACATCCCGTTTTCTGAAAGGAATCATCAGGTCCCGAATGTTTTCGATTCGGGCATTGATGTCATCAGCCAAGTCAGGAAACGCTTCCGCCAGACTCTTCAGCACGCCCTTTTCAAAGGTCTGGTTGTAAGTCAGGACGCATGCATCCTTCGGAATTTCAGCAATCAGCTTTTCAGCCAATTCTCTGCGGGGATCATTGCCGGGTTCGACCAGATATTCGAAATGAATCGGTTCGTCGCCTTCCTTCTCTTGAATATGCAGCGAATATTGAAACGGTATCTTCTGATAGGGGCGGGTGCGGTCAAAAGGAGGAATGGGTGTATCGAAGGTTTCAAAATCGAGATGACAGAGCGGATACCAGAGGCTATCAAGAAAGTCCCTGACCCCGTCGTGATTTGTCGAATCTTGTTTGTTGATCGTTGCAAGAGTCTGAAATTTTTGAGCCTTGTTCAGCTTATCTATTGGCAGGTCTTCAAGACTGATTATCCCCTGGCTGTAGTAGTCAAACTTGTTGATACCCCGACCCTTGAGAGAGAAGATGGAATCTTCAGGAATATGCTGCCAGCAGTAGGGGATAAATTCACAATCATAAGGATCTGAGCAGTATCGACCGATATCAATGGCCGGCTTATAGCTCTGGAGAGCTTCTCGCAAGTCAGTGATAATCTTAGGCAAAGCTTCCTGTCTTGCCAGTGTCTGTTCGGTGACATCCTCGCTGGTAAATAATTGTTGCACATCAATCTCCCCCCGCCTCTCATACTTATTGTTGATATGTACGAGAGAAACTTTCGAAACAGGCAGGCCGGAATTAGTAACCACGTAATACTGGATTGCCACATCATCATAATTAGGGTCCTTAACGGACGTGGACATCTTTACTTCGTTGATTTCCCAGGTCGCACCGATACGCACCAGAATATCCGCCTTGATAAAAATGTCGTCGAAGGAAAAAGATGCCTCATAGATAACTTTGGCTCCAGCCTCGATGAGTTCGCGGGTTTTAGCGATTTGTTCAGTAGCAGATAAATCGGAAAAAGGAACTACAGTGCCACCCGGAAAAAGCTGTTGGGCGAGGATACCGACTTCTCGACCAGTCTGGAATTTGGCTTCGAGGTCTGGATCGGTCTGTAGTTCAATAGCTGGTGGATTCTTGGAAAGATAGAGAGACTTCGGACATTGGATACCCTTAAGGAGGGATGTTTTGCTTAAGGCAATAGTACGCTTTCCATTACTCATTCTTGCCTCCATTGGCCCCTATAACGATATATAGTTGACGATTCCAATTTGCCTCTTTAGACATCTCGCTTTAAATTTGTTGAGATCGGAAACTATGCCATTTAGCTCAAAGTCGGTTAGTATATCAGCATAATCGATATCGTCTTTCCCAACTTAACATCATGAAAGATCGGCATTAGCCCAATGAAAAGATCGTATAAGGCCTTTAAAGTAGGTCCACTTTTTTGTAAGGCGTTGAAAACGACCAGCTACAATACCCGGAGCGATTTGTAGTTCATGGGCAATTTGAATGATATCTGCTTTAGATCTTAAGTCGCTGATTATGCGATCGTACGTAGACGGTATTAAAAATTGCGCGGCAAATGCATTAGCTTTTCTCTCATTAGGATCGTCTTCCTTACCATCGTTAATAAACAGGTCTTTCTTGCTATCGCTAAGGACATGACCTGCTTCATGGAAGAAAGAAAACCAGAACTGGTCTTCAGCCTTTCCCCTGAGATTGAGTATAATCATTGCTTTTGTTGCAGACAGCCATTTGGTCGCGCCATGCCAGGGAACCTTTTTCATCTCCGGAACCAGGGCGACCGCAACGCCTGAGTCAGCGCACAATGATATCATTTTCGGAATAAATTCTTCAGGCGTCTTTATCGTCAAACCTCTTATCTTTTCCAGGGCTTTATAGAATTGATTCTTACTATAATCCCGGCATACAATCTGCTGGGCTTGAATTTCACCCAGCCTTATCCATGTAGCAGCCGGGCCCGGTCGGGTTTCAAAGCACTGTGAGCGTCTTGCGGCTATCGCAGGCTGTGACCAGATGTTGTGCCATGCGGATACGCTGCTGACACCGAAAAATTTTAATGCTTCTCTTAAAATGAGTGCCTTATCTTTTTTTGACTCAATTGCGTTTCTTTGAACCAGCTCATTGACAGGAATATTAGTTAACCAGTCGAGATCGGATTCAAGCTGTTTTCGTTCTTTGAGTTTTGCCAGTTGTTCTCTGTATTGTGCTTCCAGATTATTCCACATACGAGCAGGCACACCCGTGGCCAGTTCGAGTTTGTTCGATGTCTCGTATGAGATGGGCTGTTCACCTTTAAAAATACGGTTGAAGGTTTGTACCGTGACACCTGTTCGGATCGCCAATTCTTTCTGTGACATATTTAAAGATTCCATGACCTCCTTGAGCGTTTCTCCGGGAGGGATCGCATAATCCGGCTCAAAGCCAAATTGTTTTTTGGGTTTCAGCATCTTTCCCTTCTTTAATGAGTATCGATAATTTCGATAATTTCAATTGAATCAATCTTTGATAATTCCGGGCCGCCATCTTTTGTTTTAGGCTCAGGGTTGTTGGCCGAGATAAAAATCAACCTGTAGGGATGGGCAAGATCAACCGAAAATTGTCCCATGCGATCGCCTTTCAGCTGGTGACACCGGGATGGAGGCAGCTTAGAAATATCGTCAAGACACGCCGCCGCACTTAATTCCATCATACGCTGCTGGAGTTTTCGAGCCATTTTCAAGCCTAATTTCTTGACGGCTTCATTCTCTTTACTACAGATTTTTTGCAGATTGCGTGTTTT
>JAJSZP010000116.1 GCA_030262775.1 Deltaproteobacteria bacterium
GTCGAGCAGGCTGTCCATGTTGAGCACATTTCGCGAACTCAAATCATCCGTGGGTGACAGATGATCAACCACAACATATAGGGGGTACGAGAGTGAAGTGGATACCCCCTTTAACCTTAAAGACCATCTGGCGAAACCATCGGGAGGATCACTGCAACTCAATGCCACCAAATGTGCTTCAAAATCTCCGTCTGCCTTTTTAACATATATGCGACTTCCTTTTCTACCGTTGAGTGTAATATCAAGACCATCCTCAACAAACCGCTTCTTCACACGGTCAATCTTTTTCATGCTTACGTTGAGCACTTTGGCGATTTCTTTGTTAAGTGAACGTTTTTTCTGAAACTTGCCCTCATCACATCCAAGCAATATTAAGGCATTGACAATTTTTTGGGATCTGTGCTTACCCTTAGAGATAAGCACACCAAGCATTTCCCGTTCATTAGCTGTAAGTGTCACGATATATTTTTTCATTTTCAACCCTCCTGTGTTGATTATGAAAAAATTATATAACACTCTATGCGACATTACAAGCTTGACTTGACACTATCAGTATTTTCTACTATTTCAAAGACGTTATCCATTGCCTTATCAAGCAGTTCCGGCTTTGTCCCACCTGCCTGAGCCATATCCGGTCTTCCGCCTCCGCCTCCGCCGACTATTGCCGCTATCTGTTTGACAATATTTCCTGCGTGGAAGCGATCAGCAAGATCTTTTGTAACTATTGTAATCAGCAGCGCTTTTGGCCCTGTCTTGCAGCCAAGCACAACTATTCCTGACTTTATTTTTTCTTTGAACTTGTCTGCCAGATCTCTCAAGGCAGCAGGATTATCAACTGAAACCTTTTTTGCAAGCACTTTAATATTGTTTATTGATTTAATATCATCTTCAATTTTGTCAGTCGATCTGGAAGCCACCTGTGTCTTTAATTTTTCAACTTCTTTTTCAAGATACTTATAATCAGCCAGGATTTTCTCAACTCTTTGCGTTAAAGTCTCGGGCTTTTCTTTGACCAGGCGGGCTGTATTGCGGAGTATATGTGAAGTTTTTTGTGTATATGTCAATGCTGCATTGCCTGTTAATGCGTCAATCCTTCTGACTCCGGATGCCACGCTGGATTCCCCGATTATCTTGAAGAGTCCTATGTGGCCGGTATATTTTGTATGAATTCCACCGCAAAGCTCTTTGCTGAAATCGGCAAGAGAAACAACTCTGACTCTTTCGCCATATTTCTCCTCGAAAAGAGCTGTTGCGCCGGATTTTAAGGCGGTTTCCGCATCCATTTCCTCAAGTTGAACAGGCAGATTTTCCTGTATTCTTTTGTTTACGAGTGTTTCAATTTTATCAAGCGTGTTTGTATCAACCTGAGAAAAATGATTAAAGTCAAATCGAAGCCTGTCAGGAGCCACAAGCGAACCCGCCTGTTTTACATGTTCACCAAGAATCTGCTGCAGAACAGAATGCAGTATATGAGTTGCAGTATGGTTGCAGGCAGTTGCATCACGTTCTTTTTTGTCAACAGTTAAGAGGACATTATCTCCTTTTTTAATATTCCCTGAAATGATTTTTCCTTTGTGTATTATCAGTCCGGTTGGGTCTTTAATTGTGTCAGAAACATTTATTTCAAGATTCGGGCCAGTTATTTTGCCTTTATCTCCTGTCTGGCCTCCTGATTCAGCATAAAAAGGTGTAACATCAATTATAACTTCTATTTCTTTTCCGCTTGAAGCTTTTTGAACTTCATTGCCGTCTTCTATGACAACAAGGACATTTGCATTACAGGATAGTTTGTCATAGCCAACAAACTCGGGTTTTATTCCTTTGGCCGATAGTTTCTTATAGACATCACTGACTTCTGAAAAGGTTGCGATAGACCTGGATTTAGCGCGTTGGCCTTCCATAGCGTTATTAAATCCCTGTATATCAAGGCTGATATTTTTGTCTCTGACCACGTCTCTGACTATATCAAGAGGGAATCCGTAGGTGTCATACAGTTTGAATATTAATTGTCCGGGAATTTCTTTTTGACCTTTTGCTTTTATTTCTGAAAGCGTATCGTTGAGAAGTTTAAGGCCATTATCTAAAGTATCTGAAAATCTGACTTCTTCGTTTTTAATTATATTTGTGATAAAAGCATCAGCTTTTGAAAGTTCTGGATATACAGGCTTCATTATATCAAATACAACGCTTGCGGTTTTATGAAGAAAAGGTTTTACAAGACCTATATGACGTCCATATCGGATAGCTCTTCGTATTATGCGGCGCAGTACATAGCCCCTTCCGTCATTGGACGGCAGTATCCCGTCTCCTATTAGAAATGCAGCGGCCCTGCTGTGATCAGCAATTACTTTCATTGCTATATCATCTTCAGATGAATCTCCAAGTCGCTTTTCAGAAAGGCTTTCGGTTTTATTGATTACAGGAATTATAAGATCGGTTTCATAGTTTGTAGGTACATTCTGGATAATAGAAACTATTCTTTCAAGACCCATACCAGTATCAATGCTGGGTTTTGGAAGAGGAGTCATTTTGCCTGAGGCATCCCGGTTAAACTGCATAAATACGAGATTCCAGATTTCAAGATATCTGTCACATTCACATCCTGCACTGCAATCCGGCCTGTCGCATGCAAACTTTTCTCCCCTGTCCATGAGTATTTCAGAACAAGGTCCGCATGGGCCTGTGTCACCCATAGACCAGAAGTTGTCTCTTTCTCCAAACCTGACAATCCTGTCCTCGGGTACACCAATATTTTTGTTCCATATTTCATAAGCTTCATCATCATCTATGAATATGGAAACTATTAATTTTTTTTCAGGCAGTCCGTATCCGTTTACAAGCAAATCCCAGGCAAACTCAATACCCTTTTCCTTGAAATAATTACCAAAAGAGAAATTGCCCAGCATTTCAAAAAAAGTATGATGTCTCGCAGTATAGCCTACGTTTTCCAGATCGTTATGTTTGCCGCCGGCTCTCACGCATTTCTGAGATGAAGCTGCCCTGACATAGCTTCTTTTTTCTTCACCGAGAAATGTCCTTTTAAATTGCACCATTCCTGCATTGGTGAATAACAGAGTCGGATCGTCTTGAGGCACAAGGGATGAGCTTCTCACAATCTTGTGGTTATGCTTTTCAAAATATTCAAGGAATTGTCTGCGAATTTCGTTGCCTGTCATTTTCATAAGTTACTGCTTACTCCTGACTGGTCCATTGTTTGCTGCTTGCTGCTTACTGACCGCTGTTCCCTGATCCCTGCCCCCTGTTTTTTTGCTTTCTTCTTTTTGCGTGAGACCCAGTTTTTCTCTAACTTTTTTCAAAGCTGAATTATAAATGTCCGGATTTTCATTCAGGAATTTCTTTACGTTTTCACGGCCCTGTCCTATTCTTTCTCCATCATATGAATACCAGGAACCGCTTTTATCAACTACTCCTGTCTCAACTCCTACGTCAAGAAGGTCTCCTGCCTGAGATATACCTTCGCCATACATTATATCGAATTCAGCCTCCTTAAAGGGGGGGGCCATCTTGTTTTTGACGACACGTGCCCTGGTTCTGTTTCCTATAATCTCCTGCCCATCTTTGATGGCGCCTGTCCGCCGGATATCAATCCTTACCGACGCGTAAAACTTGAGAGCATTACCTCCTGTAGTTGTTTCCGGATTTCCAAATACAACTCCTATTTTCATTCGTATCTGGTTAATGAAAATTAATGCGGTCATGGTTTTGCTTATTGAGCCGGCAAGCTTTCTTAATGCCTGTGACATCAGTCTTGCCTGAAGCCCCATGTGCGAGTCACCCATTTCGCCTTCTATTTCCGCTCTGGGAACGAGTGCAGCGACTGAATCAATGACTAGTATATCTATTGCTCCGCTTCTTACAAGCATGTCTGTGATTTCAAGGGCCTGCTCGCCGGTATCAGGCTGGGCAACTAAAAGTTCATCGCAATTTACACCGAGTTTTCTTGCATAAGTGGTATCAAGCGCATGCTCAGCATCTATAAAAGCCGCAATGCCGCCCAGTTTCTGAGCAGATGCAACAGCATGAAGTGCAAGTGTCGTTTTGCCGGATGATTCCGGGCCATAAATTTCAATAACTCTGCCCCTTGGAAGTCCGCCTACACCCAGCGCTTTGTCGAGTGCTATTGATCCCGAAGGTATTACAGGGATATCAATTATTGCCTTGCTGCCCAGCTTCATAATAGCGCCTTTGCCAAACTGACGTTCTATCTGAAGCATGGCGGTTTCCGCGGCTTTTTGTTTGTCCGGTGAAGTATTCATGATATTTTCCTGTGCAAAGATATACTTTTAAGCTCTGTATAGATAGAGCCGGTTGATTTAAGATCGCTTTTAAACAAAAAAATCTTATCAGCAACAAATAATTCTGATTCAAATTTTTCAAACTTTTTCATTACATCCAGGAGTTTTTTGGGATCAACTTTTCCCTTTATTCTGCCAAGTGTCAGATGCCCTCTAAATGGTCTTTTTTCCCTGAAGAATCCGAGTTTTTCTAAATTTTCTTCAATGTCATTTTGTATGCCGGCAAGTTTTTCAATCTCACCTGTAAGCCCCATCCATATAACACGTGGACGATTAATGCCTGGGAATAGACCTGCACCTTTTACTGTAAGTGATACAGGAGTATGACTGTTAACGGCATTTATTATTGTTTCACGAACCTTTTCAATATCAGTATAATTAATATCCCCTAAAAATTTAAGCGTAAGATGGATATTCCCCGGATTAACCCATCTTGCGTTAAAAGCATAAGATTTAAATCTGTTCTGAATCTCACTGATAGAAGATATTATGTTTTTCGGGAGCTTGAAAGCTATGAAAGTCCGTATGGTATCAGGCAGTTGGCAGCGTAAGTTGTGGTTCACAAAGAGTAAGTTTTTCTTTGGAAATCCAGTTTTTTAAGGTCTCAGCGATTTCACGAGCCTTAACCAGACTGGAAAGAGGTACGGCCTGCACTATTTCACCTTTAAACTTTATTGAACCGCTTTTGAGTTCAGCATAACTGACCTGGCCGTAACTTTTTGGAATTCCGTTAGGATAATCGTATCCATAATCTACGATCTGAGTAAATATTTCTTCATCAGAAACAGCAGTGTGCTTAACAATTTTTTCATTTAATATGGGGATTGGTATGCCTAAACCCACTGCAAGAGAACAGCCATAACCCTGTAAACTTACTCCGACTAGCCATTTTGGGCTCATTTTTTTCAAATCTCCCATTACGCAAATAGTTCCGGCAGGCGAAACAGGAACGCCTGTTTTTGTCCTCTTTGCAGAGGGGTTGTGCTGAGTGCCATGCCAGGTTACATAGCCTGTTGCTCCACCCAGAAAAATTCTGGTTCCAAGACCAATTGTTTTGTAATAAGGGTCATTTAAAAGCGGGCTTAATTGTCCTGCAGAGCAATAGTTTGCGTTGCCGGCTTTGGGCTTGAGAGTTCCCATGTATGTATAAACAGTTTTTTTCGTTAGATTTACTGCGCAGTTATAATTCTGATACCCATTTCTAGGATTGCAAAGAACGGCATTGGGAATTGTGCGCAAAGTTATATCTTTTTCGATCATCTGGATAGGATAGCACGACGTTCCATATGATGCTGCCTTTAAATGCACCTTTTTTTTTGCTGCCAGCTCCTGTAGAACATGTCCTCCGCCATATTTAAATTCACCTGGGTAAACCTTGTTTAAAGGATCATCCTCGCACAATTCCGTGGCGCCTATAAAGCAATCTACGGCAGCAAGTCCGGCATACGCAGGAACCTTGTTAAGCCATACCTTTGAAGCTCTTATACCTGGAACAGATTGTCCAAAATTAATAAAAGCCCCTGAAGAACACATGGGAGAGAAAGTCCCTGTTGTCACAACGTCAACATGCCTTGCGGCTTCAACGGCCCCTTCCTGCTTAACAATATCAATTACTTCTTCCGCTGTAACTACAACAACATCACCTGATTTGATCTTTTCATTGATCTCCTGATAGGTCTTATTTATTTTATATTTTTTCACCATAGGGGTCTCCGGTATTTATGAGAAATTACTATGCCTGAAACGAATATATTTTCGACAAAGCTAAGGTATTACGAAAACTCAAGTATTTATCCAGACTCAGCATTATTTATTTTGCTTGAAATATTATTTTTTATCCATGCCTTATCCCACCATTCAATAGGATTTGCAAAAGTATTATGGATAAGAATGCTGTAATGGAGATGGTCACCGCCGGCCAGCCCTGTGATGCCGGTACGGCCTATGATTTCACCTTTAGACACCATCTGTTTTTCTTCTACATTATAACTGCTTAAATGAGCATACATGCTCTGTAGCCCAAAACCATGATCAATAATTACAGTTTTTCCGTATATACCTATTGATCCGGCAAATACAACCTTTCCTTTGTTGGCTGCCGGAATTGGTGAGTGTGCAATTGAAGCGAGATCTATACCAAGATGAATCTGACGGTCAATTATTTTGTTTTTATATTTATAAACGCGATTATCAGCAAAACCCGCTTTGTTTGCCGATTTTGGAAGCCTTAAGAATACTCCGTCCCAGTATAAAATCTTGTCGGTCTTTTCAACTACTTTAATTACTTTATTATAGCTGTTCTTTCGTATATCCTGGTTGACCTTAAGAAATTTGTCTTTTATTATTAATTCTGAATCTTGCGGGGTATAAATATCAAATTCAGGCATTTTCCAGTTTAGAAATTTGTCGGAAATGTTGATCACATCTTTTTTAAAGACTTTTCTTTTTATGTAGTAATTGAAACCTGCTTTTGAAGTGTTGTCTGCATGATCAATTGCTTTAACAAAAATTTTTGTTCCAGGCCCTTGCTTATAATTTAGAGCAAAAAAGGCCATTAAAATGTTTTTATCCTTAAAATGCCCCGAATGACCGGGGAAAAAATTTTCTTCAACATAAACTCCGCTTCTATGGCATTCTTCTGATAACTTATATATAACAAGGCATGCCCCGCCCTGGCTTATATTATGAAATCTGCTTATAATATTTATTTCAGGCGGTTTTGTGTCGATAATTATATTTTTTTCAAGATATGTTCGGTTCCCTTTAAACCACTGCCTCCAGGAAAAATCACACACAACAATGCGCAGAATAGCTTCACCGTCTTTTATTCGCCTTTTATCCGGATCTATCTTAACCTTGAGGGCTTCTTCATGTTTCATACCCCCGCTAATAAGGCCTTTAGCTGGAAAATTCTTTTCAAGTATAACAGTTTCCATGCCGTTTTGTAAGATGCCTATCCATACCCTTCTCAGGCCGCTTTTCATATCCGTAACTGAGATTGAGAGCTCTTGAGATGTCCCTATTGCCTTAGATAGAAGATCTATCTTAATGGATGGCTTGCCGCCTTCAAGTCTGGCGATCAAGATCCACACAACCGGGATGGCAAGAATAATGCTTAAGAATATAATAAGCCGCTTTTTTGATTTTTTTTCTTTAGTTCTCAATATGTTGTAATGACCCTTCCTAACAATTAAGCCACTGAGGAGGAATATGAATTTTAAGCTTTTATCAAAAAGACCTGTATGCGTACGGACACGCGCGGGCGGAGAAGGATCTATTGCTGATTAAAAACGGCATCAAGAGAATTATATTATAATCTTGGTGCGTTAGTGTCTTTATGGCTTAATTATTACGACCCTTCCTTCTTGATTTAGAAAAAAATAATAACAGTTTAAAAAGCTATAATCAAGGCAAAGTTTTTAGTTCCTTGACTTTTAAGTATGTGCGCGATAACTATTTTAGTATTATCTTAGGAACGTGGACGAAATAACTTCCCCAAGTAGGCGCATAGATTTGGGTCAAATTTGCCCGATAACGCCGTGCAATTATAGTCTGCACCATATGACTTTGCGATATTAACATAACATAAGTCTATGTAATATATAGAATTAATTTTTATATTTACCCTATAGTCATATTGTACAGGCTATAGTTAGGTGAAGGTCTATAGGTGTTAATTATAGCCCTTTTCATATGACTTCATGCTAAGAATCTATGATAACTATCTGAAAATAGTGCTGTAAAATAATATCAAGTCATATGAAATGTGCTATAGTTTAAATACTATATCTGCTATCAATGTCATTAACTTAACGAATAGGTTTATAGCAGTAGTAGAAGCATCTCCGGTGGACTTTGTGATTTTGAGGGAATTTTCTACCCGGCCTTATTGGCTCAATGGTTTTGACAAAGATTTCATGAAGCTGAGATATCAATAGGATCGCGGCCTCTTTTGAGCGATCAAACAGCAGTACGATGACGTCTTTTGTTTTTGAAAGTGCTTGAGCAAAGTTGATTTG
>JAJSZP010000117.1 GCA_030262775.1 Deltaproteobacteria bacterium
GCGCGTGAGGAAGTAAAAAAGGTAAATATTGTTTTATGTACTTCTGACAGAGGGCTTTGCGGTGGTTTTAATGTAAATCTTATCACGGCTGCTAATAAATTTGTAAATGATCGCTCAGAGCAGGAAGTTGATATTTCCTTTACTAACTTTGGGAAAAAAGGGCGGGACTGGTGTCGCAAGAATAAGATGGAGATAGATTCAGAAAACTTGGGCATTGTAGGTGCCAAATTTGGTTTCAACGTTGCATCGACCGCAGGTCAGAAACTCGTTGATGGATTTTTGGATGAAACTTATGATGAGGTTTATGTAATTTTTTCTGAATTTATAAGCACGGCAAGGCAGATTCCAACGGTTAAACAGATACTTCCTATTCCACCTATTGAAACTGCTGAAGAAGAGAAGGAGGATACTGATAAACTATATCAGGCAGAACATATTTGTGAGCCATCACCTAAAGAACTGCTTGGTGATTTGCTGCCAAGGCATGTTTATGTACAAATTTATAGTGCGTTACTGGAAACTTCTACTAGTGAGCATGCTGCGCGTATGGCTGCTATGGATAACGCAACTAGTGCATGTGATGATATGGTAAGTAGTCTTTCTCTGGCATATAATAAGGCCCGGCAGGCAGCAATTACTGCGGAATTGATGGATATAGTTGGTGGTGCCGAGGCTCTTAAAGGATAAGCAATTAGAATACCGCATTTAGTTTATAGGAGGTCTATAGATGGGTGAAAACATAGGTAAAATTACGCAGGTTTTAGGACCTGTTGTCGATGTTGAATTTGAGCAGGGCAAACTGCCTACAATTCTTACCGCACTTTTAATCACAAATCCCGCTATTAATGATGAGCCTGACAATCTGGTTGTTGAGGTTGCTCAGCACTTGGGTGACAATGTCGTCCGTACTATTGCTATGGATGTTACAGATGGTTTGATGAGGGGTCAGGATGTGAAGGATACAGGCAGCCAAATTGTTATGCCTGTGGGCGAAGCCGGCTTGGGACGTGTTTTAAATGTTGTGGGAAGACCTGTTGATGGTTTGGGCCCGGTAAGTATGGATAAAACAGCGCCTATTCATCGAGAGGCACCAAAATTTACAGAGCAGGATACCACAGTTCGGGTTCTTGAGACAGGTGTAAAGGTTATTGACTTGCTGGTACCATTTCCAAGAGGCGGAAAAATGGGAATGTTTGGTGGTGCAGGAGTCGGAAAAACTGTTATCATGATGGAAATGGTTCATAATATTGCTATGCAGCACGGTGGTATTTCAGTTTTTGCCGGTGTTGGAGAAAGAACTCGTGAAGGAAATGACCTTTACCATGAGATGAAAGATTCAGGAGTCCTTCCAAAGGCTGCATTGATCTATGGTCAGATGACAGAGCCTCCTGGAGCAAGGGCACGTGTTGCATTATCGGCTTTGACAGCCGCTGAATATTTCCGTGACGAAGAAGGTCAGGACGTGCTTATATTTATTGATAATATTTTTAGGTTTACACAAGCAGGCTCCGAAGTATCGGCACTTTTGGGACGTATGCCGTCTGCTGTTGGTTATCAGCCCACTCTGGCAGTTGACCTTGGTGAACTTCAGGAACGTATTACATCTACTGACAAAGGTTCTATTACTGCTGTTCAGTGCGTATATGTTCCTGCTGACGACTTGACTGACCCGGCTCCGGCAACAACTTTTGCCCATCTTGACGGAACAGTTGTTTTGTCAAGGCAGATTGTTGAGCTCGGTATATATCCGGCAGTTGATCCGCTTGATTCCACTTCAAGAATTCTGGATGCCAGTTATATTGGAGAAGACCATTATCAGGTAGCCCGTATTGTTCAGAATACACTTCAAAAATATAAAGAGCTTCAGGATATCATCGCTATATTAGGTATGGACGAACTGTCAGATGAAGACAAGCTTACTGTTGGTCGAGCAAGGAGAATTCAGCGATTTTTATCTCAGCCTTTTCATGTTGCTGAAGCTTTTACAGGTACAGCAGGTAAATACGTGAAAATAGAGGATACTGTTAGAGCTTTTAAGGAAATAGTCGAAGGAAAACATGATGATGTTCCTGAGCAGGCTTTTTATATGGTGGGTGGCATCGAAGAAGTACTGGAAAAAGCCAAGCAGATGGCAGAAGCTTAATACTATCTAATATAAATATGAGGGTTTAAGTATGGCTGGAAATATTAAATTAGAGGTTGTTACCCCAGAGAAATCTGTAGTTAGCGAGGATGCAAAGATTGTTGTTGCCCCTGGTAATCTTGGCGAAATCGGTGTACTCATCGGTCATACTCCTTTTTTGACTACTCTTAAGGTTGGTTCGCTTCGTTATATAGATGCAAACAATACTGAGAGATATGTTTTTATAAGTGGTGGGTTTGCTGAGGCGCTTCCGGATAAAGTTACTATATTGGCGGAATCTGCTGAAAGAAGACGTGATATAGATACTCAACGTGCAAAGTCTTCTCTGGAACGTGCTCAGAAACGTCTGGCCGATATATCGAAAAAAGAAGATTTTGATTTCATGAGAGCAAGAACAGCACTTGAAAGAGCTTTGCATCGTATTAAGATCACTGGTTCAAGAGCATAATAATATTAGTTATTTTTAGCAGTTATATTAAATTATCATAATAATAATTATAAGATAACTTGCTGTATATTTAAAAAAAAGGCAGATCATATAAATGATCTGTCTTTTTTTTTGAATAAATTCCCATTTGTTAATTGAGTCCAAATGAAGAATGAATTATAGGTAAAAAATGCAAACCGTTATTGACAACGTTGCTGCAGTAATACTTGCTGCGGGTATGGGTACTCGTATGAAATCAAGCAAAGCCAAAGTGCTGCATAAAATTATTGGCAGACCGATGGTAACCTATGTTGCGGAAACAGCAAGAAAGGTTGTTGGGAATAATATAGTATTGGTGATTGGTAATCAGGCCGATAAAGTAAAAAGAGTTGTATCTGAAGAAACCGATGTGATTTTTGCCATTCAGGAAAAGCAGCATGGAACAGGGCATGCGGTTTTATGCGCACAACTTTGTATACCGGAATATACAGATCAAATTGTTATTTTATGCGGTGATGTACCATTAATCACACCTTATACTATTATACAACTTATAGATGATCATATCAATGCAATGCGAGATATATCAATTTTGGCAGTTGAAATAGATAAACCGAAAGGTTATGGTAGAATTCTGTTGGATGAAAATAGAAACGTTACCAGAATAATTGAGGAAACAGACGCGACAGAGGAGCAAAAAGCTATAAAGTTAATTAATACAGGCATTTACTGCGTTAAAAAAGATTATTTGTTCGACTCATTAAAAAAGATTAAATCAGATAATGTTCAGGGCGAACTTTATCTTACCGATATTATTGGAATAGGATATAAAGAAGGAAAAAACGTCGGCGTACTGGTTGGCAGAGATATCGAAGAGTTTATTGGGGTCAACAATCGCGAAGATTTAAAAAAAATTGAAATAATTATGCACAAAAGACTATATAAAGCTCAGGGTAAAACGACTTGACTTTAGTTTTAAATGCAGTATAAAAAATAATGAGGTGAAATATTGGATAACGCAGTTATTTTACAACAATTTGAAGAAATAGAAAAAAAAATTGAAAGATTAATTCAGGCTTGCAAATCACATGAAGCAGCTAATTCTGAACTTAAAGGAAAAATTAAGAGATTAGACGAGGAGCTTCAGGTTAAGGTTGAGGCAGAAAATAGTTATGCAAAAGAGAGAGATTTGGTCCGATCAAAGATTGATGGTTTATTAGGCAAACTGGATGAAATTACATAAACCTAATTTATAACTATAAGAAATCGTTAAAATATAGGTAGTATAACTTAATTCATTGGAACAAATTGTAACAATAGAGCTTTTTGGGCAATCATATACTTTTAAAACTGACTCGGAAGTTTTTAAAGCAGAGGAAGTTGCTGATTACCTTGTAAAAGAAGTTATGAAGGTTGAAAGGCAGCATTCAGTTAAAACTTTAGAGGTTACAAAATTTACCATTTTAATTTTAGCTGCTTTGAATATAGCTAATGAAAATTATGAGATTAAAAGAAATGATTCAGAGTTTTTGAAGAATATTTCTCAACGTTTAAATCGTATAATATGTACATTGGATGAAAATATAGTATAATGATTTATAATGACAAATTGAGACCAAAATGAATAAGTTGTTTTTGCAAATTGTAGTTTACCCCTGCCGTGTTCGTGTTTGGGAGACGTTCTTTGACCCAACAGCATTTTAAAGGGAGCTTTCTCTAGTTTTGGTGTGCATGTTCTGCTTGTACAGAAAAGCCTAAAGAAACTATAAGGCACCCACCTTTTTAATTTGGTTCAAAGGCCTCCCACACGGCACTGTGGCAGGGGTTTCCTAAATTGGGAAGCCCTTGACCTTAGATTTTTCTTCCAATAATCCTATCCTATTTTCACCTCATTAATTTTTTAACAGTCTTAACAGACTTATCAAAAAATTGTCATTAGAATTAGAGCGGCGATAATATTTTGATTGTTTATTATTGATTCGATAGTTGAACTTAAATTGAGCGATTTTTTGCTTGATCTGCACTAATCTTTTGCGCATGCTAACTTGCGAAAAGTATCGACATATCTATTGGTATGCCTGCGTTTTTCTCAAACCTTGCTGCATCAAAATTTTGGTACATTTCTTCGCAAAAAACCGCTCATCTTAGATTGAAGTTATGTTTTAGTAAACATGTTTTAATGAATTGTAACCTGTTGAGTCAGGGTATTAAGTAAATCTTTCATAGAGGAGATTTATAATGGATGTATATGTAGTCATAATAGGCATAGCTGCCTTTATTATAGGCTTTGCCTTTGCCTATTGGATAAAAGGGAAAATGGTATTCGAGAAAATCAAGTCTGCTGAAGAAGAGGCTTTACGAATATTAAATGTCGCTAAGCGTAAATCAGAAACTCTTTTAAAAGAAGCAAAGATTGAATCTAAAGATATTTTTTACAGGATGAGAGCTGAGTTTGATGCAGAAACTAAAGAGACGAAAAGTGAATTGAAGAAAAGAGAGAATAGGTTGATACAAAAAGAGGAAAATATCGACCGTAAAATTGATCAATTTGAGCCGAGAGAACGAGATCTTGCTCAAAAAGGGAAGGCGTTAACCAAGAGAGAGGAAAATATTGAGCAAAGCAAGATGAAATATAATGAATTGATTGAAGAGCAGAAATTTCAGCTTGAAAAGATTTCTGGTTTAACAGTAGAGCAGGCTAAGGAACTATTAATAAGGGCTATGGAGAACGAAGCGCGATACGAAGGTGCTACACTTATCAAGAAGATTGAAAATGAAGCAAAAGAAGAAGCGGACAAAAGATCAAAAAAGATAATGGCTACTGCTATTCAAAGGTATGCTGGAGATTTTGTAGCTGAACGGACAGTTTCTGTCGTACAGTTGCCAAACGATGAGATGAAGGGGCGAATAATAGGAAGAGAAGGACGTAATATCCGTGCAATTGAAGCGGCAACAGGCATTGATCTCATTATAGACGACACTCCCGAGGCAGTTATTCTCTCTGGTTTTAATCCTGTAAGGCGGGAAGTTGCCAGGCTTTCTTTGATGAGATTAATATCTGATGGCAGAATACATCCAGCTAGAATTGAAGATGTTGTAAAAAAGGTTGAACAGGAAGTTGATTTGTTAATAAAGGAAGCAGGAGAACAGGCAGTTTTTGATTTGGGTGTACATGGTATAAATAACGAGCTAATAAAGTATGTAGGAAGATTGAAATTTCGTACAAGTTATGCACAGAATGTTTTGCAGCATTCAGTAGAAGTGGGTTTTTTGAGCGGTATTATGGCTTCTGAATTGGGACTTAATTCGAAATTAGCAAGACGTATGGGATTATTACATGATATTGGAAAAGCTATAGATCACGAGGTCGAGGGTCCACATGCAATTATTGGTTCTAAACTAGCCAAAAAATTTGGCGAAAATTCTGAGGTTGTACATGCTATTGCATCTCACCATGAAGATGTGCCGCCTAATTCTGTATATGCGCTATTACTACAGGCAGCAGATGGGCTTTCAGGTGCAAGACCAGGTGCACGTAAGGAGTTGCTGGAAAATTATATTAAAAGACTGGAAGATCTTGAGAAGATAGCAAATTCATTTAAAGGTGTCGCCAACACTTATGCGATTCAAGCTGGAAGGGAACTCAGAGTTATAGTTGAAAGTAACATTGTTTCAGATGAGGAGGCTGTTCTTTTTAGCAAAGATATTGTAAAAAAAATTGAAGAATCGTTAACTTTTCCAGGCCAGATCAAAGTTACGGTCATACGTGAAACCAGATCGGTAGAATATGCAAATAAATAGAATTCATAAACGGTTAAGGTTTACAGTTTTTTAAAATGGATTTTTAAAATGATTGAAGCATGTTTGATAGTAACAAGTTCACGCTTTTTTTTAATGAACTATGCAACGACTGAAGCATTTTAACTGTAACCTTGTGAACTGTTACATTTTTATGCAATTGAAAATTTTAAATATTTACGACTCAGGTTATTCATTATGAATAATATAATCAATATCTTTTATGAAAGAGGATTTATTGAAAATACAACCCATGACAAAGAGCTGAACCGATACTTAGAGAATGAGAACGTAGCCTGTTATATTGGTTTTGATCCAACTGCATCCAGCTTGCATGTTGGAAGTCTTGTTCCCTTAATGTCGCTTGCTTACATGCAGAAACACGGTTATCGTCCGATTGCTCTTATTGGTGGTGGAACAGGGCTTGTTGGAGATCCAAGCGGAAAGACTGAAACAAGACAGCTTCTTAATTCGGAAATTATTGAAGAAAATATATATGGAATTAAAAAGCAAATTTCAAGATTTATAGATTTTAGTGAAGGAAAGGCGATTTTATTGAACAATGCTGATTGGCTTTCGCAATTAGAATATATTCCATTTTTAAGAGATATTGGACGACATTTTTCTGTAAATCGTATGATAAAGGCGGAAAGTTATAAAATGCGTCTTGAAGCTGAAGAAGGTCTTAATTTTATTGAATTCAACTATATGCTTTTGCAATCATATGATTTTTTAAAACTTTTTGATAAATATGGATGTAGGCTACAGCTTGGTGGAAGCGATCAATGGGGTAATATTGTTGCAGGAATAGACCTTGTTCGACGTATGCGGCATGAAACTGCCTTTGGTATAATCTCACCATTGATTACAACCAGTAGCGGCGAAAAGATGGGGAAAACAGCTAAAGGAGCTGTTTGGCTTGATCCAAAAAGAACCACACCTTATGAGTATTATCAATACTGGATAAATACAGATGATCAAGATGTTGTTAGATTCTTAGCTCTTTTCACATTTTTGCCTATGGTTGAAATCAAGAAAATTGAAAAATTAAGCGGGGCTGATTTGAATAGCGTAAAGACAGTTTTGGCCTTTGAGGCGACACTGATCGTCCATGACGAAAAAGAAGCGCTCAAAGCGCATTTCGAAGCTCAAAGCATGTTTAGCTATAGGGTAGTACCAAAAGAAATTTTGCCTTCAAGCTCGGTACCACGAAGTGATATTTCAGCGAATATTACATGTGTGTTGCCATCTATGAAAGTTGAAGCAGAAGCAACAGTTGGTTCAATGCCAAGCTCATATATTGATGAAGGCCAGCTCAAAGCAGGGATTCCTGCATTTAAACTGTTTCACACCGCCGGATTATCGGGCAGTAGCAGCGCAGCGCGCAGGCTAATTGAGCAGGGTGGTGCTTATTTAAACGGAAAGCGCATAAAGTCATTTGATTTTTTGATAACAGATAGTGATGTTGATAATATGGAAATATTATTAAGGGCAGGGAAAAAGCATTTCCATAAATTAAAGGTAAAAAATAATAATTGATAACTATAGAAGTATATTGAAAAAACTTGCTCGCTTATTAAAAAATTAATATAATATAAAATAGTTCTTGACATATTTAGTTATTATGTGCTTTAAATTCTTTTTCGAGTTAATAATGACTTTTCGAAATATAAGTATATTTTATTTTGATAATAAAAGTGTTGACAAATAAATATTTAAATGCTTATATAACTTTTTTGATTAACTCTTATGTCGTAATTTCAAACGATGACTTGATCTTTGAAAACTAAATAGTGACAATTAATGAGTTGGGTCCACGTAATATAATTTATAGTTTAATTGGAGAGTTTGATCCTGGCTCAGAATGAACGCTGGCGGCGTGCTTAACACATGCAAGTCGCACGAGAACTCTTCTGCTTGCAGAAGATAGTAAAGTG
>JAJSZP010000118.1 GCA_030262775.1 Deltaproteobacteria bacterium
CACAAAAAAAATAGGCCGATTTGAAATGGCCAACAACGGAACCATTTTCTTAGATGAAATCGGTGATATGAGTTTAAAAACTCAGTCTAAAATTTTGCGTGTACTTCAGGAGCAAAAATTCCACAGGGTTGGTGGGAGCAGAACATTAAGTGTGAATGTAAGAGTCATTGCCGCAAGCAACAAAGGCCTTGAAGAAGAAATTGAAAAGGGAAGTTTCAGAGAGGATCTTTACCACCGCCTGAACGTGATACCAATCAAAGTTCCGGCATTAAGACAGCGATGTGAAGACATTCCACTTTTAGTGGATATTTTCCTTGCTGAATCTGCCAAGCAAAATCAAACATCCGAAAAAAAATTATCTTCCAAAGCATTGGACTTGCTGTGCAGTTATCCGTGGCCTGGAAATGTGAGAGAGTTGAAGAATCTTTTAGAACGGCTGACTATCATGGTAAAAAAGGATGTAATAGAAGAAACCGATTTGCCTGGTTCCTACCACCCCGGCGGAGCCAAACGGCCGGAATTGCTTGAGCCGCAATTTTTGTTGATGGATGATTTTAAGGAAGCAAAAAAATCTTTTGAAAAAGAATTTATACAAAAAAAGCTCTTTTTAAATAATAGCAATATAACAAAAACAGCAAAAGCAATAGGGGTTGGCAGAAGTTATCTTCATAAGAAGATAAAAAATTTTAAATGATAAGATAATAGGGATAAAAGTTTGAGAATTATCAGTGGCGAATTAAAAGGCAAAAAAATACGTTCGATTAAAGGAACGAAAACAAGGCCAACATCTGATCGGCTTCGCGAATCAATATTTAATATTATTGCCTTTAATGTTCAGCATACTTGCATATTGGATCTTTTTGCCGGAACCGGTGCTTTTGCCATCGAAGCTTTAAGTCGCTGGGCTAAGTTTGCCGTATTCATTGACATCTCTAAAAGTGCTGTCTCTGCAATAAGAGAAAACATTAAATCATGCAATCTTAACGATAGAGTAAAAGTTATTAAATGGGATATAACTAAAAATTTAACCTGCATTGAACATTCAAACCCGGCATTTGATCTTGTCTTTATGGATCCGCCTTATGATAAAAATTTTCTAAAACCGACTTTACTCAACCTTCACCTTAGCTGCTGCATGGAAAAGGGCTGTTTAATCATTATCGAGCATTCCATGCGGGAATCGATTCCAAAAAACCCGGCAGTTTTTGAAATCACAGATCAGAGGAAATACGGAAAAACGCTTGTATCATTTTTAAATTATGTGATATAATTTTAATTAATTTGTAAAAGGACATTTACTACATGAAAAGAGTTGCCATATATCCTGGTTCATTTGACCCTGTTACAAACGGGCATCTTGATATTGTTAAACGGGGATTAAAGATTTTTGATAAAATTGTTGTTGCCATTTTATACAACCCCGGCAAAGATTATCTTTTTACCATTGAAGAAAGAATGGATATGCTTGAAAAAAGTATGAAAAAATTTTCAAATGTTGAACTGGACACCTCTGACGGGCTTCTTGTAAATTATGCGGCTCAAAAGGAGGCTTGTTCAATACTCCGCGGAATGCGAGCTGTATCTGATTTTGAATATGAGTTTCAGATGGCGCTGATGAATCGCCGCCTTAATAGAGAAGTTCAAACCGTTTTCCTTATGACAGGTCTTCGCTGGATTTTTACAAGTTCGTCAATAATAAAGGAAGCAGCACGTTTTGGCGGTGACGTTAGCGGAATGGTGCCGCCGCTGGTAAACCTGAAATTAAAAGA
Organism: Deltaproteobacteria bacterium; assembly: GCA_030262775.1. Lineage (GTDB taxonomy): Bacteria > Desulfobacterota > Desulfobacteria > Desulfobacterales > ETH-SRB1 > B13-G4. The sequence goes on from JAJSZP010000118.1 coordinate 1,770, forward strand.
AAAGTATGGCATAAAAGACAAGTAAAGAAGCACAATACATACAACAACCATGAAAATATCACTTTCAAAAAATGCCGAAGTTGTTATTAAAAAGCGTTATCTAAAAAAGGACAGCAGCGGCAATATTAAAGAAACTATTGAGGAACTGTTTACCAGGGTTGCAAAAAGTATCGCCGGAGCGGATGCAATATTTGAAAGCGATGCAGACGTTGATAAAACAGAAAAAAAATTTCTTAAAATGCTATCCGACCTGTGGTTTTTGCCCAATTCACCAACCCTTATGAACGCCGGCCGACGTTTAGGACAGCTTGCAGCATGTTTTGTTCTTCCTATTGAAGACTCCATGGAAAGTATTTTTGAGACATTGAAACACACTGCAATGATACATAAAAGCGGGGGGGGAACAGGATTTTCTTTTTCCCGAATTCGTCCTGCAAAGGATGTGGTTTTATCAACGGCAGGTGTTTCAAGCGGCCCTCTTTCATTTATGGCTGTTTTTGACGGGGCTACTGAAACCGTCAAACAGGGTGGGACTCGCAGAGGTGCCAATATGGGGGTGCTGCGTGTTGATCATCCTGACATAGAAGCATTCATTAAGTCAAAAAACGATCATAGCAACCTGAACAATTTTAATATATCGGTTGCGTTGACCGATGTTTTCATGGAAGCGCTTAATAATAATGCTGACTACGACCTTATAAATCCAAGGACAGGAAAAGTTTCAAAGCATGTCTCTGCAAGTAAAATATTTGAAACAATTGTTGATTCTGCATGGCGTACAGGTGAGCCTGGTATTATTTTTATTGATAGCATAAACCGTAATAATCCAACACCTGGGCTTGGGGATATTGAAGCAACAAATCCCTGCGGGGAGCAACCTCTTTTGCCTTATGAATCCTGCACCCTCGGTTCAATTAACCTTTCAAAAATGATAACTAACAATCAGCTTAATTATAATCGTCTTAAAAAAACAGTTTTCGATGCAGTTCATTTTCTCGATAACGTTATCGAAGTGAATAAGTATCCTCTTGCCTGTATTGAAGAAATGACTAAAAAGACCCGCAAAATCGGTCTTGGTGTTATGGGTTTTGCTGATATGCTTTTGAAAATGGGAATTTCTTATGATTCCGATGAAGCGGCTTCCCAGGCAGAAAAGGTTATGTCTATTATTTCACAAGAATCGAAAAATGCATCTGCGGAGCTTGCAAAAAAGCGAGGAAATTTTCCCGCATACAAGAAAAGTATATTTGACAATTCTTCCACTCCATATATGAGAAATGCAACCACAACTACCATTGCACCAACCGGTACAATCAGCATAATAGCCGGAACTTCAGGTGGCATAGAGCCTATTTTTGCCGTATCCCATGAAAGGCATGTGCTTGACGGAAAGTCTCTATATGAAATGCATCCGTTGTTTGTTAAAATCGCAAAAAAAGAAAAATTTTACTCTAATGCCCTTGCCACTGAAATAGCAAGTGCCGGTTCCCTGCAGCATATTGACAAGGTTCCGGATCATATTAAAAAAATTTTCAGGATCTCACATGACATTTCACCTGATTGGCATGTAAAAATCCAGGCCGTATTTCAGAAATATACGGATAACGCTGTTTCAAAAACCGTCAATTTTCCTTCCCATGCAACAAAAGAAGATGTCGAAAAAGTATACCTTCTTGCCCATAGCCACAGATGTAAAGGCGTTACGATTTACAGATACGGAAGCAGGGACCGGCAGGTCCTGAACATCGGCAAAGGGAAAGACAAACTTGACAAAATCCTGCCGCGACCCAGACCGGAACGTACCCGCGGACTGACTGAACGCATATCTACAGGATGCGGAAAACTATACGTTACGGTAAATTATGACAGGGAAGGAATGTGCGAAGTTTTTGCCCAAATGGGAAAGACCGGCGGATGCGCTTCTTCTCAGATTGAAGCTTCAGGAAGACTTATATCTCTTGCTTTGCGGTCAGGAGTAAAAGTTGATGCCATAGTTAAACAGCTGATAGGTATTAGATGCCCGCAATCCGCATGGCAAAATGGAAAGCAGGTGCTTTCCTGCCCGGACGCAATTGCACAGATACTGAATCATATAACCGATTCTAACTTTGTAGAAGAAAACAAACCAATGATGGGTGTGTGCCCGGAATGCAGCAGCGTATTGTCTCATGAAGAAGGCTGCCTGGTTTGTCATTCATGTGGGTTTTCCAGGTGCGGTTAAAAAACGTACCTGATTATGACAAAACCAGCTATCAGAAGGATAGTAAATACAACAACCAGAATGTTGAAGTATTTATCAATAAAAGATTGAATCTCTGGCCCAAATAAGTAAATAAGCCCTCCTACAAGAAAAAAGCGGGCAGATCTTGAAACCAAAGATGCAATAATAAATACCAAAAAATTTATATTAAATGCGCCTGCAGAAATAGTGAAGACCTTGTAAGGTATGGGTGTAAATCCTGCAATACCGATAGCCCATGCATCATATGTAATGTACAGCTCTTTAATGTATTCAAATTTTTGCTCAAAGCCGTAAAAGGAAATAATTCTTTCCCCAATGCCTGCCATAAACTGCCATCCGATCAAATAACCAAGACACCCCCCCAAAAGCGATCCGACCGAGCATATCAGTGCATATTTAAATGATTTTTTCGGAATGGAAACAGCAAGAGCAATAAGAAGTACATCCGGAGGTATAGGGAAAAAAGAGGATTCGCAAAAGGCCAGAACAAATAACGCCCATGACCCATAAGGTGTTTTGGCCCAGTGCAGTACCCAGTCGTAAAGACGGCGAAGCATTTATTATTCTCTCCAACCTTGTTCACCAATTAGTTTAACAAACCGGCACCCGCCCAGGTTGGTTTTATGTATTCCATCTTTTTCCCGATGAAGTTTAATCAACTCCTGGGAATGCTGATCACCAACCGGTATCACCATACGTCCTCCCACGGCAAGCTGGCTTACAAGTGTTTCCGGAATTGACGGAGCTCCTGCCGTAATTATTATGGCATCAAAGGGGCTTTCGTCTGCCCATCCTGTAGTTCCGTCAGAATACCGGGTTATAATATTATGGTATAAAAGCCTGTCAAAAAGACTGCGCGCCTTCAATAGCAGTGAGTGTATCCTTTCAATAGTATAAACACGATATCCGATTTGAGCAATAATTGCAGCCTGATATCCTGAGCCTGTCCCAATCTCTAAAACTCGATCTTTTTTAGAAAGTTGCAGCGCCTGGGTCATCTCAGCAACAATATATGGTTGTGATATGGTTTGCTGCTCTCCGATGGGAAGAGGGAAATCACCATACGCCTGATCTGTCAGCGCTTCGCTGACAAAAAGATGTCTTGGAACACTGCGCATAGCTGTAATAACTTTTTCATCCGTTATTCCACGTGCTACAATCTGTCTTTTAACCATTTCTTCCCGTTGACGCTTATATTTCATGGAATTCTCTTTCATATCTTATTTTGTACCAGTTCACGCCCATTCGAAATAAAAAGGTTGTACAATCTGCATCCTGTAAGCGTTCACAGATGCTGCAGATGTGTGTGATCATGCCTTGAGTATTGCCACATCGTACTCGGCTATCAATTCATCTCTTGTTACTAAGGTAAATTTTTCAATGATGGCTTGGGCAATCAATATCCGGTCAAAAGGATCTTTATGAATATAAGGCAGTTTTCCTGCAAGTTGTGCGTGATCATGATTTATATGAAGCGGAGTAAACCTGTGCAATTTAATCTCTTCAAGCAGATTGTCAGGAGTTTCAAGCTTACCAAGATTTCTTTTGATACCAATTTCCCATACAGAAGCAGCACTTACAAAAACCATGTTACTAGCGTCAATAATACTGTTTGCGGCAATCTCTGAAAGAGTTGGATTATTTTCCAATGCCCATATTAAAACGTGGGTATCCAGCAGAAGATTCATGTTTGATCCGGGAAAAGTGATGAATTATAAAAACCGTCTATAATTTCTTTATCAGTTTTATCAAAATCAGCAGCTATTTTCACACTGCCTTCCCAACTTCCACCCAATTTACGAGGCAAACTGTTTTTTTTAAACGCAGAAAGAACAGCAACTGGTTCTCCGGCTTTACCGATTATGATTGATTCATTTGTTTCCTGAATCATCTTTATCAAATAAGATAAATTTGCTTTAACTTTTGAGATATTAGTGATTTGCATAACAAGTTTCCTTTCCACAAACATTCAATGATTAATTAGTTTAGTCTGGTCTGGTCTGATTGTCAATTATTTTTTCTACAATGTTACTCGCGGCTTATATCACGAAAAGATCGCACGTTTTGCACGGGCTCTTATTGTTTCTGCCGATGAACTACCGGGACTTAAAACGCATAAAAATAAAGAAGACTAATTTGGTAAAAAGTATGACAGGAATCTGGCAAATCACATTTGAGGCATTCATCTTCAGAAATAAAATTAAACTTTCCATAATTAAATTTATATGTTTTCTGAATTTCTATTAACTCTTTGTTAAATAAAACAGCGAGTTCATTTTTATAAATGAGTTTGCCGACTTTGAAAAATTGTTTTGAAAACCTATCTGTAAAAACAATTTCGAATATGCCAAATACAAAAGAAATAAAAAATGTAAACATATATGAAATATATTACTATTTCAGTCATGTTATAATATAGTAAAAATTATTAAAAGCCTGCTTGTGCTTATAGCGTTTTCAAGTCAAAAAAATTAAATTTTTAACTCACAAGCCAAGTAGTAAAGTACGGGTAAATTCAAATACAATAAATCTTATAGAATTCTATATATTATATAGTATGCTATGGGCATGGATCCATGTATATACGACTTTCTACTTAGCACCCCAAGGGCATTTTCTGCGGGCACCATCGGTTATAATTTTTGCGAGTTCATCCGTGTTAGTTTGTGTCCAAAACATAGAAATTGTCTTGACTGGTATCATGCATTTGTGTATTTGATTAGAAGCGGTTTCAAAACCCCATCTAACGTTCCATGGCTGCGTTGCAGGCTTCTTCAAAATACTCACATACTGTCGTGTATGCTGCGTTTTTTCATCAGCCTGCGCCTTGCCCTGAAACGTGATCTGAGGTTTTGAAACCGCTTCTATGATAACCTTCTGAGGGATCGTCTAGAGGCAGGACGACGGGTTCTGGCCCCGTTAACCCAGGTTCGAATCCTGGTCCCTCAGCCACTTATAAATGATTTCTATCTGCTCCCCAATCAATGCTCCATTTTTATTCTGATTTCTGAGCTAATTTCAAAACATCCACTTTCGAAGTCTGCTGTCTTCCGCTACGGAGGGGTCGCCTTCCTTGTCTGCGTACAGACATGATTTAAAACCGGATTATCTGAATACGGCTTTTCAAAAAATCTAAAATGTTACCTTTTATTCAATCTGACTTCTACCTTACTTTACTAAGAGAAAAAAATGATTATTATAGGCGGATAAAAGTATGATTTGAAGGAGGCGCTCGTTATGTACAATGAAACGGTTATGGATCACTTCAGAAACCCCAGAAATGTTGGTGTGTTGGAAAATGCGGACGGAGTAGGAGAAGTCGGAAATCCTATCTGCGGGGATATGATGACCGTATATCTTAAAATAAAAGATGATTGCATAAAGGATATCAAATTTCAGACCTTCGGGTGTGGCTCAGCCATCGCAGTATCCAGCATGCTTACGGAAATTGCTAAAGGCAAAAGCTTAAAAGAGGCAAAAAACATTACAAACATGGATGTAGCCGATGCACTGGAAGGCCTGCCGACAAACAAGCTCCACTGTTCCAACCTGGGAGCCGATGCACTACAACTGGCAATCAAAGATTATGAAAATAAAAAGGCCGGAATAACAAAACCTGCGCCAATACGTGTTGAAAAACACGAACACACCCATGGCGATAAATGTTACTGTCCATATTGTGATATCGAAATTCAGGAGGATGTAACATTTTGTGAGGCATGCCAGTCAAATCTTGAGGAACACCACCACTAGAAATAGGCTTGGAGGCACAAAAGCTGGGAAGCCGGGAGGCAATATAGCTACGGAACCTCCCAGCCTTTTTTCCTTTAGGAGCATAAAATATGAAAATTATTAATATGGATCACATTTCTGCAAATCCGATTTTGCCGGAAATAAAAGACGTGATGATAGAGGCCATCCAAAATGATTATGCAAATCCTTCCAGCCAGCATAAAAGCGGCGAACTGGCGGCTGAAGCTCTGGTAAAAGCCCGCAAGTCGGTAGCGGAACTTATCAACTGTGCCGTGGCGAAAGAAATCGTTTTTACCTCAGGGGGAACGGAATCAATAAATCATGCCATAAAGGGTGTAGCCCTTGCCAACGCAGATAAAGGCAAACATATTATTACTTCAAACATTGAGCATAATGCGGTTATCCGCAGTATTCGCAGGTTGAAATCTGCCGGCTACAGGGTGACCTCAATTTCCGTGGACAATCAATGC
>JAJSZP010000119.1 GCA_030262775.1 Deltaproteobacteria bacterium
AAGTCAGAGGTTGCGGTTGGCTATTGCACCCTGTATGGCGATATGAGCGGAGGGCTTGCTGTAATTTCAGATGTTCCAAAGACACTGGTCTATGAACTTGCCCGCTATATCAATACAGATAAAGAATATATTCCAAAACGCATAATAGAAAAAGCGCCTTCTGCGGAGCTAAAGCCGGGCCAGCTTGATCAGGATGACCTGCCGCCTTATAGAATACTTGATTCCATTTTAAAGGGATACATAGAAGACCTCAAAAGCGTTGAAGAGCTTGTTGATATGGGATTTGACAGGAAGCTTGTGGAGGATGTTATTTCAAGGATTGACAGGAATGAGCATAAGAGGCATCAGGCGGCTCCGGGTCTTAATGTTACATTAAAGGCGTTTGGTTCTGGAAGGAGATACCCCATTGCCAAAAAGATTGCCCTGACCCCCGAAAGGAACTAAGGCAATGCCTTTCTTTGAACCCGTTTATATGGAAACCCATAAAAAGGGATTGCTTAAAAAAAAGATAAAAAAGGCACGTGAAATAATGAAGGCTTGCGTCCTGTGCCCCAGAAAATGCGCGGTTGACCGTTTTTCCGGCGAACTGGGCGTATGCAGGACAGGTAAAAAAGCTTTAGTATCAAGCTATCATCAGCATTATGGAGAAGAAGCACCTCTTGTCGGCAAAAACGGTTCCGGCACAATATTTTTTACGTTTTGTAATTTGCTGTGCATTTTTTGTCAGAATTACGACATCAGCCACGATGGTGAAGGCGAGGAGGTAACAGACAGGCAGATAGCCGGCATGATGATTAATCTCCAAGAGTTGGGCTGCCACAATATCAATTTTGTTACTCCCTCCCATGTTGTGCCTCAAATACTCGCTGCTGTTGAAATTGCTGTCGAGGAAGGCCTGAATGTCCCTTTAGTTTACAATACAAGCGGATACGACAGGGTAGATACTTTAAAACTGCTTGAAGGCGTAATAGATATTTATATGCCTGATTTTAAATTCTGGGACCCTGAAATTGCAGGGCTTACCTGCAATGCAGAAAATTATCCCGAGATTGCCCGCAAGGCGGTAATTGAGATGCACAGGCAGGTTGGAGATCTTGTTATAGATGAATCAGGCATCGCAAATAAAGGACTTTTGATAAGACACCTTGTTCTTCCCGGAGGCCTTGCAGGAACGCGCGATATAATGAGATTTATAGCAAATAAAATCTCGAAAAACACCTATGTAAACATAATGCCCCAGTACAGACCATGCGGCAGAGCCTATGAAGTAAAAGAGCTTTCCGAGTTGCTTTCAACAGAAGATTTCAAAAAAGCATTGAAAATGGCGAAAGAAGAAGGGGTTGCAAGGCTGGACACGCGAAGACGCTCTTTTGGTTTAACCTAAGTTGAGCGATTTTTTGCGAAGAAATGTGCCAAGATCTTGATGCAGCAAGGTTTGCGAAAATCGCAGGCATACCAATGGATATGTTGAGACTTTTCGCAAATCCTTGATGCGCAAAAGATTGGTACAGGTAGAGCAAAAAACCGCTGAATTTAGGTTAAATGTAATGCCAATGAAAACAAAACATAAAATAATATTTAACAATTCTAAAAATATAGAGATCATCCCTTCTGACAGTATTGATTTAGTTGTTACTTCACCACCGTATCCAATGATTAAAATGTGGGATGATATGTTCTGCTCTCAAAACTCTTCCATAAAAAATGCATTAAAAAAATTTTCCGGTTCAAAAGCATTTGAATTAATGCACCAGGAACTGGATAAAGTATGGGATGGAGTTTATAGGATTTTAAAAAACGGGGGTTTTGTCTGCATAAATATCGGAGATGCAACCAGGACATTAAATGGAGATTTCTGTTTATACTCAAATCATACAAGAATTTTACATTATTTATTAAAAATCGGATTTAAAGCATTGCCGGATATTTTATGGAGAAAGCAAACAAATGCGCCTAATAAATTCATGGGATCTGGAATGTTGCCGGCAGGTGCGTATGTAACACTCGAACACGAATATATTTTGATTGTGCGCAAGGGTACAAAGCGCGAGTTTAAAAAGGCGGATGAAAAAAGAAACAGGCGGGAGAGCGCCATATTCTGGGAGGAAAGGAATTTTCTTTTTTCAGACATCTGGATGGATGTAAAGGGTACTAAACAGGAACTGCGTGATAGTAAAAGCAGATCAAGAAGCGCGGCATATCCTTTTGACATAGCTTATAGACTTATAAACATGTACTCAGCAAGAGGAGATACGGTTCTTGATCCTTTTCTTGGGACAGGCACAACTATGGCTGCCGCAATGGCCTCTGCCAGAAATAGTATTGGATATGAAATTGATCAAAGCCTGAAAAATACTATCTATGGAATAAAAAGCAATATTGTAAGCTTCTCTAATCAATATATCCGAAACAGAATAAAAAAACATATTGATTTCGTTGCCGAAAAAATTCAATCAAAAGAAAGTTTGAAATATATAAATAAATTTTATGGGTTTCCTGTTATTACAAATCAGGAAAAAGAACTGATTCTTAATGATTTAACAGAGGTAAGCAATTTAGATAAAGATACAATAGAAGTGTCTTATTCAGAAGAGCCGCAAGCACAATTTTGTAGAGACTGGGAAACTCAATTTGGCATGAACTTGCCAACTGGTTTTAAACACCAAAAATCCATTCAAAAAAACAGAAAAATATAGTGGACCCCAGGTCAAGGACAATTTTTGCCTAAATCAACAGAGTCACATATCCCGGAACAGATACTCGGGTGGATAGGCTGAAGTCCGAAGGCTGAAGCTCGCTGATAGTCTTCAGTCTTCAGCCTTATGGATTGATAAATAATGGAAACTTGCTTTCAGGTATCATTTTACTGTCCCTTGCCATTCTAAAGAGCGTGTTAACTGCTTCTTCTCCTGCTTTCCCTAAATTCAGGGTAAAATCATTAACATAAAGGTCTATATGCTGACGGATTGCCTCTGAGGACATTTCCTGCGCATATTTTTTAATATAATTAACTGCTTCATTTCTATGATTAAAGGAATATTCCACGCTTGATCGTATTAAATCTTCCATCCTTCCTGTAATCGAAGATGTTATATCCCTTCGAACAGCAATCCCTCCCAAAGGAACTGGGAGCGATGTTTTTTTTTCCCACCACTCTCCCAGGTCAATAACTCTGACAAGTCCATATTCTTCATAGGTAAACCTGCCTTCATGAATTATTACACCGCATTCATATTTATCATTTTGAATTGCCGGCATTATCTTTTCAAAAGGCATTGGAACTGCTTCATAATTTTTGGAAAGATAAAGACCAAGCAACATGCATGCAGTGGTCCACATGCCGGGAACAGCTATTTTTGTTGAAGAAAGCTGTTCAATGCCAAATCCGGGTTTTGCTACTAAAAGAGGGCCGCAACCTCTTCCAAGTGCTGCACCGCTTCTAAGAAGACCATACTCTTCGACAAGATGACCGATGGCGGCAAAAGACAATTTTGAAATATCATAAACCCCTGCCCTTGCATGCTGATTCAGCGTCTCTACATCTGCGAGTTCGATTTCAAATTTAGGCCCCTTGCAATCAATCACATTGTGAGCAAGCGCATAAAAAATAAAAGTATCATTAGGGCAGGTTGAGTAGGCAAGTTTTAATTTTTTATCCATGTTTGTTCTCTTAACATCGACAGGAAGTAAGTGTGCAAATCCTGAGTTCTGTTTATTCACAATTGATTTAATACCTTAGGAACGTGAACGAAATACAGTCTCCAGATCCGTCAACATTGTATATATACGCCAGAGAGCAGCCTCATCCAGTTCCATGCTGATTGTTCTGAGACAATATACTCTGGGCAGACTATCCTTTGTATCCGCAATAGGTTGGCATGTCCAAAGGATCTTAACAGCATTATCACTTTTTTCATCTTTTTCTATGCAAATCTGACTTAAGCTTGCTGATAGCCTCTTCAAAGCGTACAGTAAAACGATCATTAATAGCCTGTTCTTTTTTTCTCGCTTTGTAGAGTGACAATACAACAAAACCTCATCATTTTCTACATCAATAACTTTTTGTACTTTTACTGTGCAGTTATCGTCTTGTTTTACCACAACTACTTCATTTATAGTGGACCCCGAAAATAATACAGAGTGTTAAGGAGTGTTTTCAAGAAAAAGGAGGCACAGAATGGACAGGAAAAAACGAGGAAAAAGCTAAAAGGATTCAATCTATGATAGAAGGAATCAAAGCTATACTCTCCAGGGGAGAAACAGAAATATACGCACTTGATGAATCTCACTTTTCAACCGAACCATACCTGGTTAGAGGTTGGTTTAAAAAATTTCAAGACAGGTAACACATTGTGCAGCATGTGACGCGTATGGTTGTAACAAATTAGAGAGGTTCTTCCAACTGGCTCCTGAAGCACGTATTGCATTGAACAAGTTAAGAGCATAGGTGAAGATTTACCTTGGCAATTGAAAGGAGAGTGAAAAAATGAGAGGAATTGGAGTTATCGCTGTCGCCTTCTTGGGGGTTCTATTGCTCAGTGGTATCGCGTTCGGGGAGTTAGTGCTGACTTCCCCTCAACTTCAACCAGGTGGACATTTCAAAACGGCACAAGTTTTTTTCGGTTTTGGTTGTACCGGTGGGAACACTTCTCCCGCTTTGCACTGGGAGGGTGCTCCGAAAGATACAAAGAGTTTTGCCGTTACAGTCTATGACCCTGATGCGCCAACGGGTAGTGGATGGTGGCACTGGTTAATTTTCAATATTCCCGCTAACGTGAGTCATCTGCCAGAAAATGCTGGAAACCCGACTTCCGGTTTAGCACCCGAAGGAAGTATCCAAAGCATGACCGATTTCGGAAAGCCAGGCTATGGCGGTGCCTGCCCTCCGGTGGGCGATAAACCACATCAATACCAGTTTACGCTTTTCGCTTTGGATATTGAGAAACTACCACTCGACTCCCATGCAACAGGAGCAATGGTAGGTTTCTATCTCAACCAACATGTGTTGGCAAAGGCAACGTTGACTGTATATTACTCCCGATAGATGGTCATGGACACGAATTGATATACCCTGAGATCCAGGTTGCGTATTCTGGCATGTCCAACAAAGCAACCGGCTTCCTCTCTTAATCTTGAAACCGCTTGATCATCTTTTGATTATAATGGACCCCATAATTCGAACCAGTTGTTAAGTTACATACCAAGTGATACAACATTTGCAAAATAAAAATAATAAGGGGGACCATGAGAAAAAGTTACAGTGGAAAATTTAAAGCTAAAATTGCAGTTGAGGTTATCAGAGGACAGAACACTCTCTCTGAAATATCCTCAAAATTTGAAGTTCATAGAGTACCAGCAATTCCCGCTTATGCCTGAAACCAGCATGAACAACGGGTTTCAAAATTGAGCTTTCGTACACTTTTTTACCAAAATGATGTCATAGCTAAGTCATACCAAATTTGAGCGGGAATTGCTGTGTACTATATAGTATTGAAGATAGCATTAAAGCTTCACTGCGTGTAAAAATTTTAGCTTGAAGTAGAAATTGGGGAAAATAGCAGTTTTCGTTCGAACACTATCTGTGACCGTGAGGTCTTCGCCCCATATGGTGCTTATTGCTCGAAAGAGTTACCCATATATAGTCCGCAAAAGAAAGCTCTGCTTCACTGCCTGCCGGTGCGAGAAAAATAGTTTTGAATGAGGCTCCTGTGCGGCGAAATGCTCTGTCTGGAATTCCAAATTTATGCACAATATGACCATTTCCAACAAGAACTATCATTGGATTACCCTTCAAATTTTGTGAGATTGATTCAGCCATTATCTCTTCCCATACACATTGGGCCATATAAAAATTCTCAAAATTTTCCCTTCCTTTGACTTTGTGTTGTTTAAATATTTTTTCTAAATAGGCTTTATGGTCAGCGTTTGAGGTGTCTATTTCTTTTGGAAGGTTTTTCTTTTCATCGTCAGAAAGGGTCTTGATTCCGCCAATGGCTATCTTTGGCGGAATATGGAAGGGGAGATTAAGACCGACTATCCTTATTTTGTTATTCTTTAGAAAAAGTAGAATATCCTTATATAATTCAAAATCAAACCTCCAGTTAGCGTACCAGTGCATTTTTTCCATAAATTCTTTTTCATTCAGTTCACCATCAGACCAAAGATAAAGAACCTGCTGGTATAATTGATCAAATGTTTCCATGCCTATAGAAATATATGGATGCGACTTAAAAAGCTCTTTAATTAATCTGAGCTGAATATCATGATGTGAAGAGTCGTTATGCCTTTCTCCGACATAAATTACCTGGACATCTTCAAGATCATTAATAAGACACTCATAAGATATTGGCTTGCCTGTTTCTGCAGAAATAATGGTGCCCACTTCAAATGATTTTGACATATTTTTTATAAAAAGTTTCTTTACAGGCAAAGCACACCCCCAAATATTGCCAAAAAATAGGCTGAAGAGAAAAATATTAATTAACCATCTATTTATAAAATTTATTCTTGTCATAATGTAATTCCAGACCTTGATCAATTAAGGGATTTCGTGTTATGTTAAGTTACAGTAAAATTAAGATATTTTTTGCGAAGAAATGTGCCAAGATCTTGATGCAGCAAGGTTTGCGAAAATCGTAGGCATACCAATGGATATGTCGGGACTTTTCGCAAGATATTGGTGCAGATTGAGTAAAAAATTTCTCAATTTAGGTAATAATTACGTTTCGTATATTGCAATATCCTGAGCTTGTAACCAGCATAAGTGGAGAAATAAAATATGCCTCTTGGCCAAAATCCCTTATTCAGAAAAATAATAGTACCGTGGTATGATACTGAAAAGGCTTGTTATACAGTTATTGTATTCATGTTGCTTGTTTTTCTGTTTGGCATTGCAGGCATATTAGAAGCATCTGAAAAAACAGAATATAATGAATATATCTGGGTGCCTGTCCTTCTTGTAGCTATGAGTACCTGGGTAATAGTTTCCACTTCAATACGTCTGATAAAAAATATCTTTATTGGTTCTCAAAGCAAGGACCTAAGGTTCCGTAACTCATTATAAAAGTCAAAGCAGTTACATATTTTTCACAAATTTTCTAAAGGCCATCTCTTTAAAACTGTCTGTATTTATATATTTAAGAATATTAAGCAACCTTTTAGGAGGTATGTACCCAGGCAAGCTGCTAATTCTTTCTCCATTTTCTGCAATAAACCAGGTAGTCGGCAACCCTTTTACACCAAAATCCAACGCTGTTTTAACTTCTCTGTCAGAGTTTACCTTTATAGGAATAAAGTTGTCATTTATATAGGAAGCAACTGAATAATCATTGAACGTTTCCTGCTCCATTTTTTTGCAATAAGTGCACCGGTCAGCATAAAAGTATAAAAATATCTTTTTGCCCTCTTTTTTATTCAGCTCAATCCCTTGTTTGTATGTATACCAGTTCATGCGTTTTGAAGAAACAAAACTGCAAGACAGCGTAGATAAAATAAAAACTATTACTGTTAAAAAATAAGCGTGTTTAAATATATTTTTCATAGTAAATTATCCAAAAAAAGTTAATAAATACATTTTGTTTGATATAAGAAACAGGCCCACAAGAATAAGAAAAATACCTGCAAAAATATTTATATAATTTAAAGCCTTCGATGCTTTTTTGATAAATTTAAGCATAAAATTAACAAAGATAGACACTATAACAAAAGGCATCGCCAGTCCTGCAGAATATATTACAAGAAGCATAACTCCCTGCCATACATTCTCTTGATTGCCTGCTATAATAAGTATAGATCCTAATAAAGGCCCTATGCAAGGACTCCAGCCCGCAGCAAAAGCCATGCCAATGATAAAAGGCCCAAAAAAATGCAGTGGTTTTTTAACTATGTGAATCCGTTTTTCATGATAAAGATGACGGATACGGATTAAGCCGGTTAAATGTATCCCAAATATTATTATTAAAATACCACCCGTTATTCTTATAAAGTTACTATACTTGTATATGATATTTCCAAGCAATGACGCCGAAGCTCCCATAAGAACAAAAATAAAAGAAAAACCTAAAACATATGATACAGTAGATAAAAATACTTTTTTTCTAATTTCTGCATTACAGTCTGTAGTCAACTCTTCTATGGAAAAACCCGTTATAAAAGTAAAATACGATGGGATAATTGGCAGTATACAAGGAGAAAAAAAAGAAAGAAGTCCTGCAAAA
>JAJSZP010000120.1 GCA_030262775.1 Deltaproteobacteria bacterium
CTGGGTAGTAGTATCGACGATGTTTATGTGGCGGTTTGCAACAAAGAGGTCGTGGGGTTAATATCGTTAATTTATTTTAACTACTTTCCATCGGCACAGAAGTTATGCCGAATTACAGCCATTGTAGTAGATGAGAGCCTGCGTGGCTCAGGTGTTGGCACTAAATTAATTGGCTTCGCCAAGCAAAAAGCAATAACAGAAAATTGTTCAACGATAGAGGTGACGACATCTCTGGCAAGGGATAAAACACAGTCATACTACGAAGTTATTGGCTTTCAAAAAAAGTCTTTTGGGTATGCGCAGCAATTGAGCAAAAGTGTTTTAAAATGCAATCAACCGGATTAACTAAAGTTAACAGGTTATTGCGAGCGGCTAAGCATTTAAAATATAGTAAGAAATGATATATTTAAATGAAGGAGGGGCTCATGGATTATAAGATTGCTACAGAAAAGATATCTAAATTGGTTCGTCCTCAATCTTTTCCTCTTGGGGTCAAAATTGTAAAGAAAGGCGAAACACTTCCGGAAGATTCTGTTAGACCATCAAAATACGATATTAAAATATCTCTTTGTCAGTGGACAACTATGGCAAGACGTTGGGGTAGGAATGTTGGAGTTTTGGCTGAAGATATTAATTGTACACCTTGCTTGGCGGCGCTTGGTCTCAAAAAGCTTGAAAGTGAAAATGATTTTGCAACTTACCTTTTGGACATGGGTTATTTTAAAAATCTTGAATTGGCTGAGAAGGCAACAAAAGAACTTGATATTCCACCATCAGGTGAGATTGATGGAATAGCGATGTTTCCCTTAGATAAAGCTCCTGTTGATCCTGATATTGTTTTAATCTACGGTACTCCAGCTCAAATGGCTCGTTTAGTTTCTGGATACGTTTACCATTTTGGAGAGCTAGTTGAATCAAACACTACTGGTTTTGGTTTTTCATGCCTTTCTGCTCTAAAACCTTACTGGACTGGGAAGCCTGCGTTGGTCCATCCCGGGCGGGGTGAGCGAATTTTAGGAGGTACTGATGAAATTGAAATGTGCTTCACATTTCCGGCAAAATATTTGAACAAATTATTAGATGGTTTAGAAGAAACCCATAAAAAGGGAACCCGTTATCCGATACAAAGTTATATACTATACCAGCCGCCGATGATTCCTCACATGAAAGTACTTGATAACAAACTTAATACTCCTTGAAAATCAGGAGGATATTATACGTAGTTTTGAAAATAATAAATTTATGATATTAATTCTTGTTAAACAAGTACTATTGCCTATCAATGGGGTCAACATGACCGCAAATAACGCTGCGGTTTTGTGAAGGTATTATTACGCATCAAGTAGTGTAGTATTTTAAAATTTATTGTCCCGCTTATTTGCATCAGGTTACCCCAGACGATCACCATGGAGAATTAATTGATCAGATTACAAAATTTTGGCGGAAAAGATTTTAATCAGCTGATCTCTGCGATTCCTAATGCCCGTTTTCTTCTTCAATGGGCGGGACCAAAATATACCTATCCATTGGATTTTGCCCAATTAAACGACACCTTGGCAAAAACAGATGGCGAACAGCCATCATTCAAAGTCTTCAAAGCCACCAAGGTAGATGGCTCTGAAGCTATTGGTCATATTCAATTGATGGATATTGATTATAATAATTCAAGCTGTATTCTTGGCAGAGTCCTGATTTTTTCGGAGTATAGAGGTAGAGGCTTTGGCAAAAAACTGGTCAATTGTGCTGTTGAATATGCATTTGTAAGTTTAGGTTTGCACGAAATTACTCTTGGTGTTTTTGATTTCAACCAAAATGCCATTGTCACCTATAAAAGGATTGGGTTTGTTGAATATCAATTTAACAAAGGTGCACGGCAATTCCAAAATGAAAACTGGAATGTCATCAAAATGAAATTGAAAAAAGAACAATGGTTATATAAGGAAAAATGCTAACAAAACGGCTTAAGGCTGACCCAAAAAGCCGGGCTCTGTTTTCTTTTAATTCAAAGGCATTCGGCGGCTTTTTAGGCAGCTTAGCCGTTAGGACAAATAAAATATGAAAGAGGAAATTCGGATAGAATTCCTTGCTGACAATCGCAACCTAATCGATCTTATAGAACAATTCTTCATTAAAGAATGGCAACGGCATTATGGTCCTGATGGACCAGGAAATGCTCGGAAAGATCTGGAGGAGTGTTGCAATAAAATTGAACTGCCGATTGCTTTAATCGCAATAAAGAACCAGGAATTTTATGGGACCATAGCACTAAAATCAAAATCAGCGTCTCACCATCATTTAAAACCATGGGCGACTGCGCTTTATATCATACAAGAAAAGAGGCGGATGGGTATCGGTACACAATTGGTAAAAACAATTGAAACATTAGCAAAGGATATCGGTTACAATAGAATCTATGCACGTTCAGGGGCAGTAGTAGATTTTTTCATAAAAATTGGTTGGGTTCCTATAGATAGGATTAATTTTCAGGGTCAAGAGCTGACAGTATTTCATAAGGATTTGAAGCCATAGCATCTGCATTCAGGTGGAGCGCAAACATGGTGCTCCTTTTACTTTTTCAAAGGCCTTCATGTACTCACTTTGTTGAAGGACCGAGTTGTGTTTGCGCCCACTGATGCAAGCTGTTAGGGAAACACAAGGAGTACTCTATTGTCAAGATTTTCAATTCAATTATTTGATAAAGGGCGATGCCAAATTAGGCATGAATTGGCTGGTGTAGAAATTATAACGGATTTGCCTCCAGAGTACGGTGGCAATGGGAGGTCATTTTCCTCTACTGATTTAGTTTCAGCCGCATTGGGTTCTTGTATTCTTACCTCAATCGATAGCATTCTTGAGCGTGAAGGGTATGATCCAAAAAAGATCAAAATTTCAGTAATAAAAACCTTATCTGAAAATCCAAAGATGATTAAAGCAATCAGTCTGGAAATATTCTATCCAGAAAAATTAGGTGGCGTGCTATTAAAAAAGTTAGAACGAGCAATAGCAACGAGTCCTGTAAAGCGCAGTCTTAATGAACAGGTTGAAATTAAGACACTATTTATAACTGGATAGGACTTTCCCTGACCAGCCGCTTGAAGCCTACGCAAAGGACCGAGCGGTTGAGGCGCATTATGTTTTCATAAATAAACCACCAGGAGAGTAAAATGGAATATCAGAAAATTTTGAGTTTTCTTGCACCTTGCGGATTAAGCTGTCGCAAATGTTTTGCCTTTACAAAAGGAGATATCAGTTTTCATGGTAAGGAACTACAAAAACTACTTGGAAATTTTGATATTTATGCCGAACGCTTTTCAGCCTTCCTGCCGGAATTCAAGGACTACCCATCATTTAAAAAGTTGCTCGCGTATTTTGCCGCCCCAGACTGTATAGGTTGCCGGCAAGGTACATGTAAATATCCTAATTGTGGTGTCATTGATTGTTATAAGGAGAAGGGCGTAGATTTTTGTTTTCAATGTGACGATTTTCCTTGTGATAAAACAAATTTTGATCCTCACTTGGAAAAAAGATGGCTCCAAATGAACACTCGCATGAAGGAAGTTGGCGTTGAAGCATATTACGAAGAAACCAAAGATATATGTAGATATCTTTAGAACGTATTTATGGTTTGATAAACTGTAACACAACAACGGCTTCCAGCAGACAGAACTGAGCTGCTTTGGCAGAATGCTGTAAAATGAATATTTGTAAATTTTATAAAGTCAGTAGAAGCCCCGACTGCTCCTGACTTCTGCGATGTGTATAGCAAAAAGGTGAACTCGTATGAAAAAATTAATTGTATATCAAATAGATTCATTCACAAAAGAGAAATTTAAAGGAAATCCTGCAGGGGTTATCGTAAATGCAGATGGACTGAATGAGAAACAAATGCAGCTTATTGCAAGAGAACTAAATAATTCAGAGACGGCATTTCTTTTTTCGCCTGATAATAATGATTGTGATGGAGTAATTAGATATTTTACTCCGAAAACAGAAGTCCCGACTTGCGGACATGCAACTATTGCAGCGATGTACGCTAAAGCATTAGAAGATAATCTTAATTCCTGCATATTAAAGATAAAAACACAAATAGGAATTTTACCTTTTGAAATAATCAAAGAAGCTGATGATTATAAGGTGATAATGACTCAAGGGGCCATTAAGATAGGCAATCCTTTTGACAAACAGATTTCTGATAAGTTGATTTATTACTTAGGCTTAAAGAATGAAGATTTAGATCCAAGGTGTCCATTACAAATTGCTTCTACTGGTCATTCAAAAGTTATGATTGGTATTAAAAATAGAGATAAGCTGAACAATTTGATGCCAAGCCTAAATGAATTATCAGAATTAAGTAAACAAATAAAATGTAATGGATACTTTGTTTTTACATTTGATTCTAAAGAGAAAGATATTTTAACCTATGGAAGAATGTTTGCGCCTGCAATTGGGATAGATGAGGACCCTGTAACCGGAAATGCAAATGGACCATTAGGTGCTTATCTGATTTCGAATAGGATTGTCAATCCTAATTCAGGTATATTTGAATTTAAAGGGAAACAAGGAGAAGCGATTGATAGACTTGGTATTGTTGAAGTAAAAGTTAAAATTAAGGATGGCATGCCATTTCTTGTTCAAATTAAAGGTGAAGCAGTCGTGATTTTCAAAACCAGAATAACGATATAAGAAAACACATAATGCGTATGCAGTGGGCGGAAGGGCGGTTTCTCAAATTAGTTACGTCCATCGCGTTGTAGCCCGTCCGCCACGGATACGCGGTCGTTCGGCAAAAAAGTTAAGGAATAAAATTATGAGATACGCTCACACAAATATTGCGGCAAGGGATTGGAAAAAATTATCAGATTTTTATATGAATGTTTTTGATTGCACTATAAAGCCACCAGTAAGAAAACTTTCCGGATATTGGTTAGATCAAGCTACAGGTTTATCTAAAGCTGAATTAGAGGGAGTTCATTTATTACTGCCCGGACATGGGGATAGTGGTCCTACTTTAGAAATATTCTCTTATAAAGATACGCATGAGTGTGAGCCTGTAATGGCAAACTATATCGGTTTTACCCATATTGCCTTCGAAGTCAAAGATGTTGAAAAAATATTTATCGACGCTTTAAAAAGTGGTGCTACTAAATTAGGTGAAGTTACTGAGAAAATTATTGATGGCATTGGGGTGCTAAAATTTGTTTATTTTAGAGATCCTGAGGGAAATATAATAGAAATACAATCTTGGGAGAAATAACCTGTCGAACAAGCCGGCACCAGACAGAAATGACCGATATGAAAAAAACCATCCTTTCAGAGAAAATTAGAAATCTGGCAGATTCAAATGGAATTGATGCATTGGGATTCGCAGAGGCATCTGAATTTAAAGATTATGTATTGAGCCGTTCCCAAAGACGGGATCCGAAACTATCTTTATCGGATGCTAAAACAATTATTGTTGTCGGCATCTACATCGGGGGTATCGTTCTCCCGGCCTGGAATAAATCCTGTTTTGGGAGAACAAGCAGATTATACCTTTCGGGGTTTTTTCTTGATGTTGTCAAACCACTTGAACCAATAGCTATGTTCTTAAGAAATGAAGGATACAGCGCTATTGTCTGTGACGATTCTGTAAGCGGGGGATCAATTATCCCCTTAAAACTTGCAGCTGTTAGGGCTGGTCTGGGATGGCAAGGGAAGCAATCTCTTCTTATTAATAAAAAATACGGAACATTTCTCGCTCTTGGAGGAATAGTTACAAACGCCATTCTTGAGCATAATGAAGTAGAAGAAAAAAACCGTTGCAAGAAGTGTCTAAAATGTCAAAGAGCTTGCCCCTGCGAAGCCCTTGAACAACCATATATTCTAAATAGAAAAAGATGCCTGTCAAATTTGTTGCTGAATGATAATTTACCTGAAGAAGCAAAAACGGTTATGGAAAACAGGGTTTTTGATTGCGAGATATGTCAGCAAGTATGTCCATGGAATAAAAAACATATCGAAAGCCCATTAGTTACAAAAACGACCACTTTTTTTCAAAACAAAATTCCGGCCTGGGAGGATTTCTTCTATCTTCCCGACTTAGCTAAGATAACAAAAAAGGAATATAGAGAAACTACTGGCCCTTTGAATACGAAAATTCCCTATGCAATATTTCATCGAAATGTTTTAATTGCCATGAAAAGAGTGAAAAAGGACTCCCATGCCCTACACTGGTGAATTAATCGCTATTGCTACTGTGTTTTGCTGGACCATTAGTGTCCAATTTTTCGAAGCTGCGTCAAAAAGGGTGGGGGCAACCCCGGTTAATATTATCAGGCTGACTGTCGCTTTGATTCTTTTCAGTCTTCTTTTGTTTTTCAGGCATGGTTATATCCTTCCTCTCAACCTTCCGGCCCATGCCTGGTTTTATCTTTCTCTTTCCGGGGTCGTCGGTTTTTTCATAGGAGACATTTTCCTTTTCAAAGCCCTTGTTGAAATCGGACCAAGGGTTGCCATGCTGATTTTCAGTCTGTCTGCACCCACTACAGCCTTAATCGGCTGGTTATTCCTGGATGAAATATATGTTCTTCACCAATGGGTTGGTATGTTTGTCACCCTTTTGGGTGTTGGAATTGTCATCCTTGAAAGAAATCAAAAAGCATTAAAACCTTCAAAGCTGAAAATCAGAGACATCTCATTAAAGGGTGTTCTGTTAGGATTTGGGGGAATGCTCGGTCAGGCATGCGGATATGTTTTGAGCAAAACCGGCATGCAGACGGAATCGGGATATCTGGATGCATTTTCTGCAACCCAGATCAGGGCGATTGCGGCTTTCTTATGTTTTCTTGTTTTCTTTACTGTCACTGGAAAATGGGGGAACGTTAAAGCTGCCGTAAGGAATACAACAGCCGTACTTTTTACTGCCATCGCTTCAGCCATCGGACCGTTTTTAGGGGTATCTCTCTCCCTTCTGGTCCTTCATTACCTGACAACCGGCGTGGCCTCCACATTTCTCGCTCTGGTCCCGGTTTTCATTATCCCGTTTTCAATTTTCATTCACAAAGAACACGTATCCATCAGGGCTGTTGCCGGAGCAGTGACCGCCGTGTTCGGCATTTATCTTCTCATGTTGTGAGACCTTATCATAAAATCGCCGAAAACCACTACGTTTTGAAACTGCCTCGATCGGGTAACGTGGACAAAGGAGGAGAGCTTAACAACTTGAACTTTTCTGGAACTCCGTCTTTAAGTAAAACACGATTCACTGAATACCTTATCCAGCAGAATACCTTGGATGAGCATGGTTTTGAAGAGTGGATCTTCTGTACCGGCATGTTGTTCAATGCGCCGGACAAATGGTGGGGCGATCAGGGGAAGCGGGATAAGCCTCACGAGGGATTAGATTTGTGTCTATACAAGGATCGGCGGGGCAGGATGCGTCGTCTTGATGAAAAAACGAAGATCCCGGTAATTTATGACGGAATAGTTGTTGGAGTTGTCAATGATTTCCTTGGCAAGTCGGTGATTATAGAACATGGTCTCACCGATAGCGATAATAACAGGTTTTGTACTATTTATGGCCATTTAAACCCACACAAAGGTCTTCACGTCGGCAGGATCGTAAAAGAAGGTGATATCATTGCAACGTTAGCTGACTTACGCAACTCAAAAGTCAAAACCCTTTCCCATTTACACATCTCCATCGGGTGGGCATCCAAATTTATCTCGTATGACAAACTTGACTGGAAGACAATAGGCGCGCCAAATACCCTTACTTTGATGGACCCCCTGTATGTTCTTGGCTGGCATTATCGCGCGGGGAAGCGCATATCCTCCATACAGAGACTTCTAAATTCTTAACAATCCGGCTTTTTAATAAAAGTGACCTGCTCTCTCTACCCTACCCTTGTCTTCCTGAGGACTTTCGTTAAACCCTTTACCTGTATCCTTTTTCGTGATACCCTTTTTTCGTCTTTTAACCATTTGGGTTACCTCCTGTCTTTGGGGCTAACGTTCCGAAAACCCATTATAGTAGGAAATCCAGATGGTTTTTCAATTATTCGTCAAGTTTGTGTGCAAAATTCAGGTAATAATCTAATTATGGTAGTGAAAGGTTCATAATCATGAAATTCCTTACTTCCCAAATTCTTTACTTTACTCGAAGCAGAACAACTAAGAGGAACTTCAAACTTCTCTTCAAGTTCCTTTTGGCGTT
>JAJSZP010000121.1 GCA_030262775.1 Deltaproteobacteria bacterium
CAAATTATCTTGGATGGCGGCGTTCACTTGAACAATACCCAAAGATATCAATAGAGTCTTTGCTTGGCATTTCGCTGGGACAGTTTCAACAATTAAAGGAAACATAGCCTTTTTAAAAGCCCGTCATATACGTTTAAAGCGCCTTGAAGACCTTCGGTTATATTTTAATGTTGTTTTTAATAAGCTTAATCAGATCATATCTTGCAACTCCTTGTTTAGACAAAATGCCAGGTTCTCTCAAACGAAAGGCTGTATACCATCTGAGAAAATTTTCCACGTATTTTGTAGAAAAATCCCAACGATCCGCCACTGTGTCTTTGAAACTATAGTACACAGGCACAACCGAGGCATTTTCGTCCTGGTAATTATCCTGTCCGAAAAAAAGCCTGTTCACTACACGCTTGAAAATCTCTGTCTGTGTATACATCTTCAGGAACAAGCGGCCGGATTGCCCATCTTGATTTTGCAGAAAGGCTGTCTCTATTATTAGTCTTCATTGTAAGCTTCCGATTTAACGCAGTTAACTTCTACATCCCTAATCCCTGCGCCGCGGGCGGTCTCAATCCCTTTTTCATCAGGTCTCAGTTTCAGAGTTTGGAATAACTTTTGCTTGCGACGAGTCTAGCGATGAGTCTCAATCCCTTTTTCATCAGGTCTCAGTTTCAGAGGGTAGTATTTTTATGGATGAAATTTCGGAGATGTGTCTCAATCCCTTTTTCATCAGGTCTCAGTTTCAGAGGGCAGCCTTTTTCCAGCCAATAAATACAGATGGTTAGAATAGCCTTTTCTGTAACCTCTCTTTTTTGTCTCTTTTTTCATCTCTTCACCACCTTATTCCCCATCGTAAACAACGATTTTTATCAGTAATAACAAATAATTGCAATTTTCCTGTAACCACCCCCTTTTTTTGGCCTTTTTTTAATTTCGTACAACCACCTAAATTATATACACATATTTGTTTTTAGACACTTCTCCCTTGCCCATAACCCTGATTTCCCTTTCACAGTTCGCGCATAGGGAATAGATGCGTACACTGTCTTCTTTTTCAGAGATAATTTTATCAATTCTGTCAGTCATTTTGTCAAGAAAATTTTTATCAAGTAAACATTCAAATACGCTATATGGGGATATTCGCTTTAAGGTCGTGAAAATAAATAAACCTTACGCAAACTCCGAAAGAAACAAGTGGGCTGAACAAAGCCTGATACCCTCCTTTGTGATCAGATCAATATCATTCTCAAGTGATACCTGTGTAGCCTGCACGGAAGGAAAGCGAGTCTTCAGGTAGTTGAGCGGCCGGCTGATATCCCTGCCTGATTTTTTTTTGCATTCCACAAAATGGACAGGATTTCCATCTTCAACAATCACGAAATCCACCTCTCGTCTGTCCACGTCCCTGAAATATCGAAGCTCTATATCCCGGCCTTCAGCGTCCTGAAGAAAGAAACACCATTTCAGAAGATGGCAGGCAATGAGATTTTCAAATCGTTTTCCTGTATCCTTGACCACTGTCCAGTCAAGATGGTAGTGCTTTGCCTCTTTTTTGACTGCCCTTATCATGGGCGCTCCAAACGGATATATCCGGAAAAGCATATAGAGATTTTCGAGCATGCCAATCCACCGCGATACAGATTGATGTGAGACTTGCAAATCTTCTCTCAGCGCATTGATTGAGAGCGGAGAACCAACCAGTTCAGGAAGACGAATCGCCATCTTTTCAATAATGCCCAGATCGCGAACATTCTCAAGATCAGCCAATTCTTCCCTGACAATTCGTGAGCGGTATTCTCTGCTCCATCGCTTACTCTGTGTTTCCGACTGCAGCATAAACGGTTCAGGAAATCCGCCATAAACCATAAGATCCTGCACCGTTGATGGCGCAGGCATGGCCAGTTCAGCATATGTCAGCGGAAAAAGCCGGAAAAAATGATATCGCCCCTGAAGGGAATCGCCTCCACGACGGTAATAGTCAAGCCGCGCGCTGCCGGTAACAAGGATGTGAAGTTCATTGCCGCGTTTATCATACAGGCCTTTTACCACCTGTCGCCACCGCGAATACTTGTGAATTTCATCAAGGATCAGATACCCAGGCCCTGCGGGAAATCGTTCAATAAGAATGTTCTCCCTGTCCTCTGCCGCATCCCAGTTCATATAACGCATTTTTGTGTCAAACCCAGCCTCATTACAAAGCTGCTTTGCCATCGTAGTTTTTCCAGCCTGTCGCGGTCCACCGACAAAGACCATTTTGCGTTTTAAGTCGTTTGTTACATTTGTTCTATATATCTATGCAGATAATCAACCAATTTCATCTCTATCAAAAAATACAAGCGGGTAATTTGCGATAAAAGTAAATATACTCGCTTTCATTCAGGACTGTCAATGTAATCTGCCTCCTTTTCAGATATGGGTGGCAGATTATACCAAAAAAAGACTTGCGGAAAAACTAAAACAACGAAAAAGTACAAGATTAAATCAAGTATCATGGTGGGCGTGATTTAAGATTATTTCACTTGGGTTTGAGATTATTGGAGCATTGGGTATGACAGAGCGCTTAAAAAGCTTGCGAGATTTTAAAATTAAAAGACAAAACATAAAGATGGTGAACAAAAAAAATTATGGATAGTTTTAATCAAAAAGAGATTAACCGGAGACGAACATTCGGAATTATCAGTCATCCTGATGCTGGTAAAACCACGCTGACGGAAAAGCTTCTCCTTTTTGGCGGAGCGATCCAGCAGGCCGGGGCTGTTAAGGCAAGGAAGGCCGCCAGACATGCTACCAGTGACTGGATGTCGATTGAAAAGGAAAGAGGTATTTCAGTTACAACTTCTGTAATGAAGTTTAACTACATGGATTTTGAGATTAACCTGCTCGACACGCCGGGCCACCAGGATTTTTCAGAAGATACATACAGGGTGCTGACTGCCGTCGACAGCGCCCTGATGGTAATTGACAGCGCCAAGGGGGTAGAACCTCAGACCGAAAAACTCATGGAGGTCTGCAGGATGCGCAATACCCCGATCATTACATTTATAAACAAGCTTGACCGTGAAGGTATGGCGCCCCTTGATATCCTTGATGACATTGAGAATAAACTGCAGATCGAATGTACGCCGCTTTCCTGGCCTATTGGTATGGGCAAGCGCTTTAAAGGCGTATATAATCTTTTTCACAAACAACTGCATCTTTTTGAACCCGGCAGGGAAACCCCTGAGCAGGAAGGGGTCGTTATTAATGATCTGTATGATCCTGTTTTGGATGAACTTTTAAGGGAACAGGCAGATGAATTGCGTGAAGACATTGCACTGCTCGAAGGCGCCGTCGATCCGTTTGAACGCCAACATTTTTTAAAAGGAAGCCAGACGCCGGTCTTTTTCGGAAGCGCCATTAATAATTTCGGTGTTAAAGAGATGCTTAATGCATTTGTGGAACTGGCCCCCCATCCAGGTATGCGACTGGCTGTTTCCCGTGAGGTTTCGCCATACGAAAAAGAGTTTTCAGGCTTTGCTTTTAAAATACAGGCAAATATGGACCCGGCTCACAGGGACAGAATTGCGTTTATCAGAATCTGTTCAGGAAAATTTAAAAGAGGAATGAGAGTTATCCACCACAGAATCGGAAAAGAGGTAACTTTTTCTAATGCGACAATTTTCATGGCACAGGACAGGGAAAATGTGGAAGAGGCATTTCCAGGAGATATTATTGGTATCCATAACCACGGAACCATAAAAATCGGCGATACATTTACCGAAAAAGAACCTTTGAAATTCAGCGGGATTCCCAATTTTGCACCTGAGCATTTCAGGCTTGTGCGCCTGAAAAACCCGTTAAAGGCCAAGCAGCTTCAGAAAGGATTGACCCAGCTCGCAGAGGAGGGGGCTGTCCAGGTTTTCAGGCCTGTTACGGGCAGAGACTATATTCTGGGGGCGGTCGGTGTCCTCCAGTTTGAGGTGACCATGGCCCGTCTTAAAGCAGAATATGGCGCTGATGCCATATATGAACCTGTGAATTTTAATGTGGCACGCTGGGTCAGGTGTGATGATCGCAAAAAAATGGCTGAATTTGAGAAAAAGAATATTGCCAACATGGCAATAGATGCTGAAGGCTGTCTCTCCTTTCTGACAAATAGTGAATGGCAGCTCGGTTACTGTATGAAAGAGTGGCCGGAGATAGAGTTTTTTAAAACACGGGAAATTAACTGATGCAGGGCTGGGCCCCATAAGCGTGAAATTCCCCGCAGCAAGCTGCGGGGAATTAAACCCTAAAAAAAGATTAAATCGCATCCTTTCCTTTTTCTCCGGTACGAACCCTTACTGCTTCTTCAACAGGAAGCACAAAAATCTTTCCATCTCCTATTTTGCCTGTATTTGAAGCCTGTATAATTGTTTCAACCACCTGATCCGCCAATTCAGAATTGGCAACTATTTCGATCCTGATCTTTGGGATAAAGTCCACCACATATTCGGCTCCCCTGTAGATTTCCTTGTGGCCTTTTTGGCGTCCATAACCCTTGACTTCTGAAATTGTCATTCCCTGTATGCCTATTTCATTTAATGCTTCCTTTACCTCATCTAATTTAAAAGGCTTTATGATCGCCTCAATCTTCTTCAAACTCATTGTGATTCCTCCTTATTACATAACCGTTTACAGTTTACGGTCAAAACGTTTCATTGAAAAAACCCTGATCCCTGATTCATGACCCCTTATATACCGGTTTCCGGCAAAACCTCCGCAATTGCCTTTTTTATTGCAAGCACCCGGTCTGGCGCATCAACCTTTTGGCCATCAAAATCTCTGATATAAAAAACATCTACAACCTGATCAACTTTAGTAGAGATTTTTGAGACCCATACATCCAGCCCGCATCTGAAAAGAGCGTCGGTAATTCTGAAAAGCAGACCCGGAAAGTCATACGCAAAAATTTCAATGATTGTAAAAAAACTGGAGCTTTCATTATCAACAACGATCCGGCTGGGCCTTTTTGATGCGCGTGGTCTAACGGATTGATAAGCCGACATTTTTTCCTTTAGAGCTTCTGCAAGATTCAACTCGCCTGCAAGAGCGGATTTAAGGTTCTCTTCTGCCCGATCCCATCGCTCGGTTTCAAAAATCTGATCAGGAGGCGGCTTAACTTTAAAAATATCAAGGGCTATATTGTTTCTCCATGTATATGCCTGAGTATCCAGAATATCAATGCTGTTTAATGTAAATATTCCTGATATCTTTGAAAAGAGCCCGGGACGATCTATTGCACAAATCGTTACAGCCCTTGTGTTGGAATCTGAACTTCGCGTTACTTTCCAGACAAAATCTGCATTACCAAGACTTTTGTAAAGCTCGATATGTTCCAGTATATCGTATGTCGAAGCATACAAAAGATATCTCGGCGACATTACCTTGAAAAGCAGCTCTAACTCCTGCCTTGCCTGCAGCGAAGATGCAGATAATAAAACTTCCTCTTTTTTCTTATTAACCGTCTCAACGACTTCTCCTGTTGCCAGCTCACCTTTTTTCAAAATGTTCAGCACTGTAAGAAAAAGGTCTCTTAAAAGTGCTGCTGTCCATTTATTCCAAGCCTTTGGACCGGTAGAAATTGAATCTGAGACAGTCAGGAGATAAAGCATTATTAACCGTTCTATATCCTTTATCTTTCCGGCACAGGTAATAGCTGTCCCCTCATCATTCAGATCTCTTCTGGACGCAGTCTTGATAAGAAATAAATGTTCATTTATCAAAAATGCTATGGTTTCTATATCGCTTTTTTTGAAGCCTCTTTTTTTAAGTATATCATTAACGATTTGTGCTCCTCTCTGTGAATGCCCCCCAGCCGGTTCTCCTTTCCCAATATCATGGAAAAGAGCTGCCCAGAGCAGTAATCTCTTATTGGAAAGCTCTTTATACAGATTTCCACATAATTGGTCTTCTGTTTTATCTTCAGATGTGCCGAATTTTTTTATTGTCTGCACTGTAAGCAATGAATGCCTGGCAACAGGATATAGATGGTATTCGTCGAACTGAATTCGATTAACAATATTTTTAAATTCAGGTATAAACCGCACTAAAAATCCTGTACTTAACATATCATTCAAAACATCAATTGTTGTGGGCGGAGCAAATAAAATCCTTTCAAAAGATTTTAAAGCAAATGAAGAGTTTCTGAAATCATCATCAATCAAATATATAAATTCTTTTAACTGCCGTTTTGCTTCAGAACTTAATGGTACTTGCAGGCGAGCGCTTTCTTCAAATACTTTTATCAGCAAATCCGGAGAATCCAGTATGGCCTCGGAAGAAACAAAATTAAGCATACCCCTCTTAACCTCAATATTATTTATTTGGGCGAGACCATTTATTTGAGTTTGTGTGTTGAGTTTTTTTGACAGCTTTGACTTTTCTGTGTACGCTTGTTCACTAATAAACATCAAGTATTGCTGTTTCACAACCTCCATCCGGCTGTGCAATTTTGCTAAAAATCTTTCTACTGGCTGCAGCCCGTTTTGTTTTCTGAGATTCAGGGCATTGGCCAGTTCGGTCTGGTACTCGAAATACAGTTGATCACATCTTCTCCCCGCTATATAATGCAATCGGTTTCTTACATTCCATATAAACGAAAGCGCCTCTTTTAAAATTTGAAACTCGCTATGAGAAAGGCAACCGTAGTACTCAAGATCTCTTGGCTGTTTAATGTTATATTTAATCCGGGCAATCCACAGCATTGTGTGGTAATCTCTTAATCCTCCCTGTCCTTCCTTAATATTTGGTTCAAGCAAACTAGCAGAGTCCCCAAAACGATCATGGCGCTTAATACCGCTTTGAACAAGACATTTTATAATTTTGTCGGATTTGTCCCTTATTACCTTTTCCCGAATTTGTCTCATCAACTCTGAATACAAAATAGACATCCCGCATATAAAACGCGCATCCAGAACTGAATTCAAAATAACAAAATCGTCTCCTGAAAGGCTCACACATTCTTTTAGCGACCTGGTTGAATGCCCCACCTCTAAACCTATATCCCAAAGCGGATACACTATTTTTTGTATAATATCATCGGCTTCATCCGGAACATTTTTTTCAAAAAGAAAAAGAAGATCAACATCCGAGTGAATGCACTGTTCTTTCCTTCCATAGCCACCCAAAGCGATTATGGCATAAGGATTCCTGGTAATGTCTATTTCAGAATCAACAATACTGCTTTCGAGTTTTTCTATAAAATAATCGTCTAAAATCCGGCTATGATGTTCCATAAAACTTCGTTTTTTTCCGCTAATGAAATCCAGAATCAGATGCTTTCTCTTTTTCTGCAACTTCTCCGAAGCGCTTTCATGCCGGACTGTTATATCTTTTGACTGTGACAACTTTGCATTACCTTTTCAGCAATTATCATTTTCAACAAAAGTCTTCCTGATTTTCTTTACATTCTCACGCAGATCAATAAATTCACTATCAGGTACCTTGGCGGGTTTTTCCTGAAGACTGAGCCTGTTAGCAGATGCTCTATATTCCAGATATGCCTCCTTAAGGCAACGCGCCGTAGAATCGTCCACTATCTTTGTCTCAATCAATGTTTCCAAAAGGCGCACAATGTCTGTCCATCCGGCAAGTTCATTATATTCGCTGGATTTCAAAAGTACAAGATACTGAACTATAAACTCAATATCAACCATGCCTCCTTGGTCCTGCTTGAGATCAAAAACCCCTGGCTCCGGGCTTAAAAGCTCCTTGCGCATACGTTCCCGCATGTCCCTTACTTCCTGCTGAAGCCTGGTTTTGCTGCGTGAAAGAGTAAGCACCTCCTTGCGTATCTGTTCAAAATAACTCGCCAGATTAATATCTCCGCTTACAGCTCTTGCCTTAACGAGGGCCTGATGTTCCCACGTCCAGGCTTTTTCAACCTGATATTCTTTAAATGCTTCAATGTGACAAACCAGAGGTCCGGAGCTTCCGCTTGGGCGCAGCCTCATATCTGTTTCATACAGGCTTCCTGCAGAAGTACGCGCGGTTAGAATATGAATAACTCTTTGCCCCAGGCGGGCAAAAAATTGAGCGTTATCTATTGGACGTATTCCGCCTTTTGTTTGTCCTTTAGTCCCTGCATGAAGAAAAACCAGATCAAGATC
>JAJSZP010000122.1 GCA_030262775.1 Deltaproteobacteria bacterium
CTCGAAGACTTAATAAACCACTTACGGAACAACAAAGAGAGTATCTATTAGCGCTAAATGTTAATCCAAACGTTTTTGTTAATCCAAGAGCAGGCTAATTGATCCAAAACAGATTGTTTTGTTTAAAACCTATAGCTTGAAAACTATCTAATAAATGTAATTTGTGGTGTTGAAAGTGAGATGTACGGACTTGTGCCGGCCCGTTACACCATTCCCCAAATTGCATCTTATTCTACGACGGGCCAGCAACTTGTCTCACTCATTACCTTCATGTTTCTTCACAGTGGATTCTGGCACCTTCTTGGCAACATGTGGTCTCTTTACATTTTCGGCGACAATATTGAAGAGCGCCTGGGCCACCTGCGCTATCTGGCTTTTTATATGATATGCGGTCTTGCGTCAGGCCTTTGCCACCTTGTTTTTAACTATAATTCAACAATGCCGACAATTGGGGCAAGCGGTGCAATTGCAGGAGTAATAGGAGCCTACTTTATTCTCTTTCCAAAAGCAAAAATATTGACTCTTATACCGATATTTTTTATACCCTATTTTATTGAGATACCCGCATTTTTTTCTCGGTATCTGGTTTGTCTTTCAGTTCCTCAGTGCCGCAGAAAGCCACGGCCAAATGGCAGGCATTGCATGGTGGGCTCACATAGGCGGATTTATTTTCGGCATAATCTTTTTAAAACTGTTTCTTGCTCTGCCAGGAGGCGGCGTCAGCGACAGGCTGCGGAAGATGACCGAAAAAAAGAAGTTTTACCGCCTGCAGGTTATCCGGCCTGTCGGAATGGCAAATGATCCAAACCCTTATGGCACAATTACTGTTACACACCTTGAAGCCATTACAGGAACCCGGAAGCTGGTAAACATCCTCTGGGGTTTTCAGAAAAGGCTTTTTAAAGTAATCGTTCCTCCCGGCATAAAAGAAGGAAGCCTGCTGAAGCTAAGAAGACTTGGGAAAAATGTTCCCCACGGACAGCGAGGTGATCTTTTATTAAAAGTCTCCATAGAGTAGATAAAATAGTTATGCATAACTCCATGAGTTGTTCGTGGAAAATCGGAATGAATTTCAACCTTCATCGCTAACAACTCCGACTTAAAAAAAACGGCATAGTACATGCCACCACAGCTAAGTTACCGTCATAGCGCTGCTAATTCTCCGAAATCAGTTTGAACTTACAGATAAAGCAAGAAAAGGAGAGCAATAAATGAAGAATACAGCTTGTCCACTTTGCAGTAAACAAGAAAACGAAAAATGCTTTTCAGAAAGAAATCATGATGTCTTGGCCTGCAAAAATTGTGGGTTGTTTTTCATCCATCCATATGGAAACGATGTCCATAAAAAGGTATCGACATATGATTATGATAATTTGGAAATTTTAGACCCAGCTAAACATCATGTATCATCAAAAAGTTATTACAAAAAAAAATATATATCATATATAAGGAGTGAATGCGCCACTGCGCAATCAATATTAGATGTTGGTTGTGGCACAGGATCTCTTTTAGAATTATTGTACGATGAAAATTCCAATATTCAAAGTGTTGGGATTGAATTAAACACCGAAAGGGCTGAATTTGCAAAAAGAGTCTCGAATTGTGAGATTTATCAGGTCCCGATTGAGCAATTTACTTATGATAGTAAATTTGACGTTATCACTATGATCAACGTTTTATCCCACATACCATCAATCGACAATCTTTTTACTTCGATTCGCAATCTATTAGCCCCAGATGGAAAGTTGATTTTAAAAGTTGGCGAAATGGCGGCTGATGTAAAAAAAGACGCGGTATTTGATTGGGGTATTCCAGATCACCTACATTTTTTAGGCATTGATACGATACAGTTTATTTGCAGTAAGTATGGTTTCAAAATAATTCGTCATGAGAGGCAGCCACTTTCAGCAGATCTTTTTTCTTTTAGTAGATGGCTTACTCCAGGAAGAAGTCCTATTCGGAACATAGTGAAACGAGTAGTTGCATTGACACCTTTCGCCTTATTGATACTACGCACACTTTATGACATAAGACACGGAAAGGAAATATATTCCTCTTTTATAGTTATTTCACCAGCACACAAATAGTTTGCGTGGTATTCACTACCGTACACTTTTTTAACAAGCTGTAATTATATATAAAAACAGGTGATCTTCGTCCATTTTTTACTTATCGCTATTCTAAGGGATTAAATACAAGTTGTTTTTTGTATTTGTAACTTTTTGATAAATGGGGCTATTTATGTCGAGACACACACATGATTTTGTAAATAATTATGATGAAAAAAATATAGTATTTGGGCTGGACCGTGAAACTGATGAGAAGTCATTGATCGCATATCTTCAGAAGTTCACAGATGATGAGATTATGCAGATTCTGGTTAAAAGGCTGAGTGATGATGATATCAGCGGAATACTGGATTATATTCTTGGAATTTTGAAAAAACACCTTAAAGAAAAAGAATATCATCAAATATTTTTAAAAAACCGGTAACGCTTTAGCTTTTTTAACATATATGACTCTGTTGAGTTACTCCCATTTTAAAAATCATGGCACAAGGTATTGTGACCAATTCGCTTTACGTGAACTGCATATTGTGCTGGCTTTTTTGAGAAGATAGTAAATCAACAAAGTCATATATTCGCTTTAGGTGTAATACATTCGAATTATGAAAAACTCACACACCTGAAGCTCACTATCAGCGATTTGCTCTATAAGGATAACATGTTACAAAAATTACCTGTTTTATTGAGGGATTATTTTGCGGACTGTAATATTTGCAAATGGAGTGTTGAATAATCTCCAGGATGTTCACGATATCATACTTCCTGATGATTTGATAATTGCCGCTGATGGGGGTATAACTCACTGCCGGGCGCTGGGGATAAAACTTTCTATAGTTATAGGAGACCTGGACTCTTTGGATCCCGATTATTTAAAGTCTTTGCAAACATCGGGAACAGAAATCATAAGCTATCCAATCAATAAAGATCAGACCGACCTTGAGCTGGCCCTGCGCAAAGCTCTCGACCTTGGCTCTGATGAAATTATTTTGCTGGGAGCGCTGGGTGCACGCTGGGATATGACAATAGCCAATTTATTGCTTTCAGCGTCACCAGAATTTTCCAAAGTTACAATTCGGTTAATTGATGGGCATCAGGAGATTATTTTGTTAAGGGGCAAGGGCGAACTCACCTTTAAGGGGAAAAAAGGAGACATACTTTCGATAGTCCCTCTTGGTCAGGATGCTTACGGCGTTACCCTGCGGGGTCTGGAATATCCTCTGAAAAATGATGTATTGCGATTTGGCGCTACAAGGGGAATCAGCAACGTATTGATAGATGATGCTGCGACAATATATCTAAGAAAGGGGTTGCTTCTTTGTATTCATATTTCGAAGGACTGAAAGTGCCTGTTGATTATACCTCGGAAGGCCGCAAATAACGATTTTTAGCTGGCCATGAACAATTTAATAGCAGCGTTGCTCAGACTTGCAATATCTTGGATGCTCATTGCTCACCGAAAAGAGCGCAATTTGAGACCTTCCGAGGTATAACTCAGCGGGTAAGAGCCATGGGAGGGTGCCGCACATGTCACAAAAGAAGACGCGGACAGAGAGCGACAGGCCGAATCACATTATTGCCGAGGCTCGGCATGAGCGGGAGCTTCGGGAGAAAACCTATCGGGAGCGAGCGCTAAAGCTTTTTCCGTGGATCTGTGCACGATGCGGGCGTGAATTCACAGGCAAAAGAGTTCGAGAGCTCACAGTCCATCACAAAGATCACAACCACGATAACAATCCGCCTGACGGCAGCAACTGGGAGTTGTTGTGCCTCTACTGTCACGACAATGAGCACTCGCGGGACCAGGTGGCGGAATGGTATGGCGAGATAACGCCGGGTGGCGAGCAAGAGCCACCTTCTACCCACAGGCCGTTCGCTGGTCTTGATGCTTTGCTGAAGGATAAAAAATAAAGGTAAAAATAATAGATGTTCCCTTTTGTTTACCTTTCGTCCCCGTTCCTTAATTCTATATTTGACTCTAAAGATGAATTCTGCATATTACAATTGAGTCTGAACAATTATAACGTAATCCATACTGCCCCAACTCTTAGTTTCTGCGAACCTTTTTGAGAACACGTAATGAGAATACTTAAAATGAAAGATGAAGACAAGACAAAAAAAGAGCTTATTGATGATTTTGTGAAAGTTAGACAACAAGTGAAGCAATACGCTGATATGCTCGACGTGCTACCAGATATTGTTTATAAATTAGATAGTGATGGGTATTTTGTTTATATAAACGGTACGATCAAGTCTCTAGGCTATTCGTCTGAAGAATTGATAGGGGAACATTTTAGTACTATAATTTATCCTGATGATGTTGCATCTGCGGGCCGTGCCAATGTTTTGAAAAGATATAAGGGATCAATAACCGGAGATAAGAATGCACCAAAACTCTTTGATGAGAGAAGGACCGAAAAAAGAGGAACAAAACACTTGATTATTAGATTAATACAAAAGGGCTGGGAACAAGAAGAAGATTCGAAGAATCTAGAAAATTCAAAAACAGTGTATGTAGAAATAATGGCGAGCGGACAATACGATAAAGCAATCAGCATAAAGCCTAAGGCTTTTCTTGGAACTGTGGGCACCATCCGGGACATAAAAAAACAGAAATACGCCTATTATGATACGGCGACTGTTAATGATGGCGAGATAAGATGCGGAGAAATATCTTCGTCCGGCCTATATGGTATTGACGTAGATAGCCCTGACAAAAAGTATGAGGGTACAGTCGGAATCATAAGGGATATCACTGAACGCAGAATATTTGAACAACAGAAAGCAAAGCTTGAAAAACGATTGCAGCAAGCTCGGAAGATGGAAACAATTGGACAACTTGCAGGCGGAATCGCTCATAGCTTTAACAACCTCCTTATGGTAATCCAGGGGAATAGCTCTTTGATGCTTTTGGAGACCGATCCCTCGCATTCACATTATGAAAAGCTAAGGAACATTGAGGAGCAGGTTCGAAGTGCCTCGAAACTCACCGCTCAGCTTATTGGTTATGTCGGGAAGGGAAGGTATGAGGTCAAGCGCCTTGACCTTAACCAGATGCTGGAAGAAACCTCAGAGATTTTTGGTGAAGCCAAAATGGGGGTTACGATTCATAAAGAGCTTGCTGAGGAGTTATTTGCCATAGAGGCGGACGAAACCCAGCTTAAGCAGGTACTGTTTGATCTGTATCTGAATGCTGCCGAGGCAATGATAGATAGCGGGGATCTCATTTTGAAGACCTTAAACGTGACTCATGAAGACATAAAGGGTAAGGGATACGATCCAAAGCCTGGAAACTATGTTTTGCTGACAACTACCGACACAGGTGTTGGCATGGATAAAAACACTATGGAACTCATTTTTGATCCCTTTTTTACAACTAAGCACATGGGCATGGGCACTGGTCTTGGCTTGGCTTCTGCTTACGGTATCATAACCGGTCATGGCGGATATATTGACGTGGAATCCAGGAAGGGGCATGGGAGCACCTTCAGTATTTATCTCCCTGCATCGGGAGAAAAAGTACAGAAAGCTCTCATAACTGCAGATAAAATTACCAAAACAACCGGAAGAGTCCTCCAGGCAGACGATGAAAACATGACTCTGGAGGTAGAAAAAAGCTGTTGGAGACATTAGGCTACGATGTGTTCACAGCCAGAAATGGAAAAGAAGCTGTCGAGGTTTATAAAAAACAATGGGATAAGATTGACTTAGTCCTTATGGTTATGCCGAATATGGGTGACGGTGAGGCCTATGACCGGATAAAGTAAATCAATCCGTGTATAAAAGTCTCGTTTTCAAGCGGCTACAGTATTGACGGAGAAGCGCAGGAAATATTGGCACGAGACCGCGACGATTTTATACAGCAGCCCTGTACTATAAGGGAGTTATCTAAAAAAATAAGGGAAATCCTGAACTAATTGTCCTTCATTAAACCTCCGAGATAGAATGTGGTAATAGGTTTTCCCTCAGGGAAAGTCCCAAAGGGTACAGAAGGAAGAACCTATGCTTGAAAATTTATCTATCACTAATACGCTGGAATCAATACCAATGAGAATTATTTTGATCTTATGAGCATATTTTACATTGACAGCAGTCTATATAAGCTTTATATTATGCTCAAATGAGCTTAACAGGAGAGAATATTAAATGCCCCGACCCAAAAAACTCAGATTTGTATCTGCCTATCCGGCCATCGCTGCTTTTGTTCCTCAGGGAGTGATCGCTACTGGCGAGATTTTTATGTCCGTGGAAGAACTGGAATCCATCAGGCTGAGCGATTTTGAACACCTGGATCAGGAAACGGCCGCAAATATGATGGAGGTATCCCGGCACACCTACGGACGAATTTTTGCCAATGCCAGAAGCATCGTAGCAGAAGCCCTGGTTACCGGAAAAGCCCTGAAAATAGGGGGCGGCACATATGAATTTCGCGGCATTGGCGGGCGTCGACGCGGAAGAAGCGGAAGAGGGCATGGAAGGAGGTGAGCGATATGCCACAAAGAGATAGAACAGGCCCCCAGGGCCAGGGCCCGAATACGGGACAAGGCCGTGGGAAATGTGTTCCTAAAAGCGGAAACCCTGCACCACAGAGTCAAGGCGGTATGGGAACCGGCAGGGGACAAGGACTAGGCAGAGGTGACGGTCGAGGTCAGGGAAAAGGCAGAGGAGCTGGACAAGGCCGCGGCAACAGACGGTAAACGGTAATCATTCAATTCAAAACAAAATTGCATTGAGGAGGTAATACTATGCCGGGATTTGATCGAACAGGTCCGATGGCTGCCGGTCCCATGACCGGCGGAGCCAGGGGTCTTTGTAATCCTGCAAATGCTGGATACAATTCTAGGTTCACTGAAGGCTTTAGCTATGGTAGAGGTTTAGGACTAAGGCGCGGATTTCGAGGTGGATTCGGCCCTGACCGGGGTTTGGGGCGTGGTTTTGGCAGGAGGGACGAATGGTATCCGCCTGCTGTTGGCCCTGCCTATCCGGCGGGCGCGTCCGATGAGATAGACATGCTAAAGGCTAACGCCAATGACATGCAAAAATCATTGGATGCTATCAACAAACGAATTGAGGAATTGGAGAAAAAACCTTCCGCATCATTGTAATTGAGCCACAGTGCTGGGAGGCTGCATGAATTAAGGGGTGGTAAATATACTGCCCCTTAATTTTTTAACTCACCTGCAATTTATTTAGTGTCCGAACGAAAACTATAAAATTTTTTCAAGTTCAAGGAAGACGCAAATTTTAACCACAGGAATACATGGAGTATTTTGAGGATTAAAATTTAAGCCTGACGCAGAACTTGGGGGAATTAGCAGTTTTCGTTCAGGTGCTATTTAGATCAGCGTGCAAAAAATGCGAGAATGCCATGTAAAAAAGCGCAGACAAATAAAATAATTCCTGTTTTTTTGTGAATTCCAAACGATACCTTAATTAAACGAAGACCTGTTCCAAGCTGAAAAACAAGTAAAATAAAATTGCAAATTCCGAGAATCAAAATAATCGACAATCCGCCAATCTTCATTAATAGACCTCCTGCCGGTTCATTTATTTTATAAAAACCTTTTTTATCGCCTTTTTTTGCTTCCGTGGATATTACAGCTTGCTTCAGCTTCAATTATTACGTCATCAGTTACTATGTATTTAATTTCCTCGGTAAAATTTTTAGTTTTAGGTCTTTTATACTTATACTTACCTGAAGTTTCACCGAAATTAAAGCATAATTATCATGCAACCATGCGTAGCAGCATGTTAATGAAATATTTTTTCAAGGATTTGGTGTGACTGTGGCAAACAGCATCAAAATTCTCACTCAGTGCGGCTTTGGTAATGATATTCCGAAGGTCAGAGAAGGCAAAACTGTTACGACCTCTGACTTTATATGGTGCTCCCCATTGTCAAGACAAAAAAAGTATAAAATTAAGGTGGATTTTTGTGTAAACTATTTACAGTTTTTTACTAGTTTTACTTATCTATTCAATGGTAAAA
>JAJSZP010000123.1 GCA_030262775.1 Deltaproteobacteria bacterium
AGCAGAATGGCTTCTACGATTTACTCCCATATTTTCTCCTCCCTTTTTACTGCTAATTTGCTTTACGAATCCACCTTAATACACTGTCCAAATTTTGGGGAGTATTATAGAATGTGGAAAGATAATGACATCGCCGATAATGTTAATGAGTACGTTAGAAATTTAAGAAAAGGAAGATTCTAAATGCTCGTCGATACTGATGTCCTCATTTGGTATTTAAAAGGAAATGAGAATGCATATCAAGTCATTGAGAATTCAAGCAATTTCTTTTTTTCTGTTGTGACCTATATGGAACTTGTCCAAGTAATGAGAAACAAAAAAGAATTAAACAATTTCCGCAAGACTCTGCATATTTGGAATGCTAAAATTATCTATATTTCCGAAGAGATATCTGCCAAAGCAATGTTTTACGTCGAGCAACATTTTCTAAGTCATTCAATGCAATTGGCAGATGCGCTCATTGGAGCCACGGCAATCGCTTATGGTAATCCTGTTCTTACGGGGAACGATAAACATTACAAAGTTTTGAAAGACCTGAAAATCAAAAGATTCATGCCATAACATCTTGTAATAATATAACAAAACAGCGAACAAAGAGCTTGAGATGGACTGGGCAAAGCCGAGCTGTTTTTGGAAGGTAGTATGTAAACGGTAGTTTTTATCTTTATCATAGTTTTTCGGTTATAGTTGCCCAGCCCCTCAGCTTCAAGTTGGGCACAGCAAATAACTGGCCCATATTGAAAAGGGTTTGTCGTTTCAGCTTGGAACCTAAGCTGGCTTGTTCAAGTAATTATCCGCCCATTAGAGTCAGTCATAGAACAAAATTATGGCATTACGGAGCAAATTATGACACAAAAGATTAAAATCAGTACTCTTCATGAAATCGTGAAGGCAGCAATAACAACCCCTTATGGCTAATTTACTCTCTCACAATTCTATGATGGTAACGAACAAGCATTAGTCCTTTCGATGGGAGAATTAGCAAACAAAGACGATATTTATTGTAGGATTCACACTAAATGTACCCTGTGCCATTATTTTTCATATACAAAGTGTGGATGCGTAGAAAAAATAAAAGAAGCAATGGACATCATCTCACGCGATAAATTAGGGCTAATAATCCTATTGATGAAAGATGCTATTGTTATGTCAAGCTTCAAGTGTCGGATAAAGACGCGACAATTTTTATCCGGGCATCCTCCGCTGTAATTTGCCAGTTGACCTTCGCATTTTTGTTGTTTCTGAATTCTTGCCACGCATCCACTTCGTTTCTGACATCTTCAATGGTATTGATCCTTCGATTCAGGCACTGTCCTGTCAGTACGTTTAATCCTATCTCTGCCATGTTTAACCAGCTTCCGTGCTTCGGAGTATAAACAAACTCAAATCTGTTCCATAAAGATTTTGCCTTGTCTGGCGGAAAGGTTTCATAGAATGATCCGGGTGTGTGTTCAGATTGTCCATTACCAGTGTGATTTTCTCAGCACTTTTATATTGTGCGTCAATATCTTCCAGGAAATAGGCCCAGTCCTTCTTTGTTTTTCTTTCGGTAATCTTAACCATACATTTTCCGGCCAAGGGTTCGCAGGCCATGAAAATATTACACACACCGCAACGCTTGTATTCATAATCATATTTAGCTGGCTGCTCTGGTGATGCCAGAATGGGAGTTTTTGTCTCCCCGATTAACTGCTTTGGAGATTCGTCCATGCATACCACAGGGAACCTGGAATCGAATGGGCGTTTGTAAACATCCATCACCATTTCCATGTTCGCCACAAAACTGCTTGGTTGTGCTAACCTAAAATTGACCACCCTGAGTGTTCAGGGTGGTCAATTTTGGGTTGTCATTTCCACTCGGTTATAAAGGACTTCTCCCTCGTTATTTTATTTTCCGAATTTCACAGCAAAATAATAGCTTGCGCCGTTACCACGTCGTGTGTGATTGTGTATAAGTATTATCTGTTTTCAAAAAAAGCCCTTGGATTCGTCTATTGACAGCCTACGCGCGTATATTACACCGTGTTGCAAAATTCGCTTGATCTTATATCGAATACCCAGATAATCAGAAAAAATACTTTACACTCAATAAATTTTGTTATATATATCCAAATTACGATTTTAAAATTTCATAAAATCAATAAGTAATATAATTTTAGGAGAACTAATCATGTCAAGGATATGTGAAATCTGCGGAAAAAAATCACTTGTGGGTAATAATGTCAGTCACGCACACAATATAACAAAACGTCGTTTTAAACCAAATCTTCAAAGAGTGCGCACTGTTTATAAAGGAAGAATAAAAAGAATGGTAGTATGCACCAGTTGTATAAAGTCAGGTTATGTTGTAAAAACGTCTTAAACCCTCTTTACATCATGTACAAGCTTTACCTTTTTAATAGCCGATACTACTCTATCCAAATGTTTTATATCTTCAACAGCCAGGGTAAAAAAAGAATCAACGATTCTGTTTTCTCTTATTTCTGTATTCGCATTAAGTATATTTGCTCCGCTTTTGCTGATATTGGCTGCAATGTCAGCTAACAAACCAACTCTGTCAGAGGAACTAACGCAAATTTTTGCCGGATATGTCTCTGTAGCATCCTTATTCCATTCTACATCAATCTGTCTCTCAGGATTCATTTTCAAAGCATTTATACAACTTGTCCTGTGAACAGTAACTCCATGTCCTATTGTTATATAGCCAGTAATAGCATCTCCTGGAACAGGTTGGCAACACTTGCCAAACCTTATAAGTATATCATCCACACCCTTGACAATTATACCGGCCCTGGGTTTTTTTTCCCGCACACGGACGATTATTTTGTTAAAGATAGATTCATGATCTTTTTCTGTTTCGGGTTTGGGTGTAATTTTCCGTATAATCTGTAAAGGTGTAATTTTACCGTAGCCCACACTTGTGATCAAATCATCTGCCTCCTTAAAGCCAAAATGCTCAATAACTGTGTTCATATCTTCTGATTTTAATAGTTCATTGAAGTTAATACGATGCTTGCGAAAGGCTTTTTCACACATCTCACGGCCAAGAGTAATGCTGCGATCTTTTTCCTGAGTTTTTATCCATTGCCTTATCCTTGAGCGAGCCTTGACGGTTTTAACAAAATTCAACCAATCCTTGCTTGGATGATGATTTTTCGTTGTAATAATCTCAACAATATTGCCTGTCTCCAACTCATGTTTGAGAGGAACTATATGACCGTTAACCTTGGCACCTGTGCACTGACTGCCCACTTCCGTATGGATTTGATAAGCAAAATCCACAGGTGTTGCACCCTTGGGCAGTGATTTTATCTCTCCTTGAGGTGTAAAAACATATACTTCGTCAGGGAATAGATCAATGCGAACATTTTCAAGAAATTCATCCGGATTGCTGAAAATTTTCTGATTTTCAACCAGGTTCTGAATCCATGCAAATTTTTTACTTATACTTTCTATGCGTTCCCCAAAAGGCCCTATAACTGTTGTGTGCAGCGCCTGATACATATTTGGTTTGGGGGACGCGATATAATCCTTAATCTTTTTGGGAACAGGCTTCCACAAGGAATGTATTAGCCCCAGAGCCTTATAGCTGTCAGAGACGGTATCAAGGATTATCCTGAAAGCTATAATGTCATAAACCTCTTCAAACGGCAGATTTTGTTTGACCATTTTCTGGTATATACTGAAAATATTTTTGTACCTGCCCAGAATTTGACACTTCAGATTGTCTTCATCCATTTTTTTCTTGATAAGGTTTTTAACTTTTTCAATATATTTATCGCTCTCTTTCTTATCCTTGCTAATCAACCTTTCGATATTAGCATATTCTTCGGGATAAAGATGCTTGAATAAAATATCTCCCAGCTCATTTTTAATCCAGTAAATACCTAGACGAGCAGCAAGTGGTACATAAATATCAAGGGTTTCCTGAGCGATCCGCTTCCTTTTGCTTTCCTTTTGAAATTGAAGTGTTCTCATGTTGTGGAGGCGGTCTGCCAGCTTGATTAATATCACCCGAATATCATCTGCCATAGCGAGAATCATCTTTCTGATACTCTCTGCCTGGCGTGCCTGTGAGCTGTTAAAAGAAAGAACACTGATTTTGGTTACACCGGAAACAATGTGAACGACTTCCTGACCGAACATTTCTTGTATTTCTTCCG
The DNA here is from genome assembly GCA_030262775.1 of Deltaproteobacteria bacterium. Lineage (GTDB taxonomy): Bacteria > Desulfobacterota > Desulfobacteria > Desulfobacterales > ETH-SRB1 > B13-G4. The sequence continues at coordinate 4,164 of JAJSZP010000123.1, forward strand.
GAGTAGAATGAGTATCTTCTATAACATCATGCAAAAGGCCAGCTGCTATGCTGACAGGATCCAGCTTCATATCTGCAAGGATCCCGGCAACTTCAAGAGGGTGCGACAAATAAGGTTCCCCGGACAGACGCATCTGACCGTCATGAACTCTTGCCGAGTAGATATAGGCTCGATCAATTATATCTATATCTGCGTCAGGATTGTGTTTGGAAACCTTGTCTATTATGTCGCTAATACGGATCATATTCAATAAGCCTTGGCAAATACCACCCGATTTGTACTTGGTCGTTCACAGTATACACACTTCCCTTTCTCATTTTCAATATCAAAGGGAATGCACCGTATTGTAACGCCAAGATCTTCTTTAATTCGGGATTCGCATTCATCAGATCCACACCAGTGAGATAAAGCGAATCCACCGTGAATTTCAGGCTTTTCACGATTTTCAGGACTAAAAAATTCTTTAAATCCGCCTGTTTCATCAATTTTTATGGTGTGTTCTTTTTTAAACGAAACAGCTCGCTCAAATAGATTTTTTTGTATTTCATCCAGAATCGTTGTTATTTCAGCGACAAAGTGATTTTTTTTCAAAGAAGTTTTATTATTATGTTCCTGATCCCTCCTGCCAACAAACACAGAATTTTCAGCAATGTCTCTTGGACCGATTTCAACCCTGAGTGGTATGCCTTTCTTAATCCAGTCCCATCCTCTTGCTCCGCCTATATCCCGGTCATCAATTTCCACTTCAACTCTGCGAAGACCATAAAACTTCTCTTTAAGCTCTTTGGCAAGGCTTTCGGTGAATTCCATCACATAGCGCCTGTCCTTAAGCTTTCTTATAATAGGTAGTAAAACTACATGTGAAGATGCAATTTTAGGAGGAAGTATTATGCCGTCATCATCGCTATGGATCATTATAAGTCCGCCTATAAGGCGTGTGGAAACGCCCCATGAAGTCGTCCATGCATATTCTTCTTTTTCTTCAGCAGATTGAAATTTTATATCAGATGCCCTTGCGAAATTCTGACCTAAAAAATGTGATGTGCCTGCCTGAAGAGCTTTTCGATCCTGCATCATGGCTTCTATACACATGGTATCAACCGCTCCCGGAAATCTTTCCGAAGGCGTTTTTCTTCCCTTTATTACAGGCATGGCCAGGTACTCTTCAGCAAGTTTTTCATAAAGATCAAGCATCATCCTGGTACGCTCAATGGCTTCATTTTTACTGGCATGTGCTGTATGTCCTTCCTGCCACAGAAATTCACTTGTTCTTAAAAATAAGCGGGTCCGCATCTCCCATCTGACAACGTTTGCCCACTGATTTATCAAAACAGGAAGGTCTCGATAACTGCTGACCCATCTGGAAAATGAATTTCCTATAATTGTTTCAGAAGTGGGTCTGACTATTAAAGGCTCATTGAGCCGGCCTGCCGGAACAAGGTCGCCGTCAGGACCTTTTTCAAGCCTGTGGTGTGTTACCACCGCACATTCCTTTGCAAAACCTTCAACATGTTCGGCCTCTTTTTCAAGAAAGCTCAACGGTATAAAAAGAGGAAAATATGCATTTTTAACCCCTGTATCTTTGAACATATTATCAAGTACTTGCCTAATATTTTCCCAAATAGCATAACCCCAGGGTTTTATAACCATACAGCCTCTTACCGGGGATTTTTCAGCCAAATCCGAATGTTTTATAACCTCTTGATACCATTCAGGATAATCTTCAGCTCTCGTTGGAGTAATTGCGGCTTTTGCCTGTTTTTTCATATATGTCCTTTCTGTACCTCTTCCAGCAGAACTTCAACAAGTTTTTTCCCCGGAACTTTTTTTATAACCTTTCCCTTCCTAAACAATATCCCGTTACCATCACCCCCTGCAATTCCGATATCAGCTTCTTTTGCCTCTCCAGGTCCATTTACAATGCAACCCATGATTGCAATCTTGATATCTAAAGTGCTTGTTAAAAGTGCTTTGTCCACCCGTTCAACGATGTCAAAAAGAGGTATTTTACAACGTCCGCAGGTAGGACAAGAAACTATTTCAGGCCCACGCCTCCGGATATTAAGGGCTTTCAGTATTTCAAAACCTGTACGCACCTCCTCTGCCGGATCTCTGCTCAAAGAGACACGAATAGTATCTCCAATACCTTCTGCGAGCAGCATACCTATACCAAGAGAAGATTTTACAATTCCTGGAAAAAGCGTGCCAGCCTCTGTAACACCTACATGAAGAGGAAGGTCGGTTTTTGAAGAAAGAAGCCTGTAAGCTTCTACTGTGCGATGGACGTCAGACGCCTTTATTGAAACTTTTATTTGATGGAAATCTAATGATTTTAGCAATTCTATATGTCTGAAAGCGCTTTCCACCATTGCCTCTGCGCTGGCGCCATTATATTTTTTCAATAAGTCCTTTTCAAGTGAGCCTGAATTTACCCCTATTCGAATGGGAATATTAAGCTCCTTTGCACATTCAACAACAGCTTTTACTTTTTTTATACTGCCTATGTTCCCTGGATTTATCCTCAATCCGTCAGCGCCTGCTCTTGCTGATGCTATAGCCAGCCTAAAGTCAAAGTGTATATCAGCTATAACTGGAATTGAAATTTTTTCTTTTATTGCTTTTATTGCTTTGGCTGCATCTTCATCAGGCACAGCCACCCTTATGATTTCGCATCCAACTTTTTCCAACCGTTTTATCTGAGAAATAGTTGACGCAATATCCTGAGTAAATGTGTTTGTCATTGACTGGACCGCAATAGGAGCCATACCCCCTATCTTTACTTCTCCGACCTTTATTTGATGTGTTTTTTTTCTATTTATAGTAAAAGGCATAGTAACAAGCGTTTTGAAGAAACAAAAAAAACTTTTGAATTGATTTTGATCACTAGAGAAGGATGTTGAAAGGTACTCCCTTTTTCCCAATAGATTCAAAGGCTTGGTTCTAAAAGGTATTTGTGCCCTAATTCATTTATTTTATTAAAAAAAACGATAGTCTTCGCAACACCCTTTAGAGGAATCATTAATAAATTATCATAGATTCGGTTTAATATTCAAGGATTTCTTTTCCCTTTTATAGAAAAAAATTGAGTAACCTCTTTATATGAAACACTAAGCATCGGCGGGGCAAACCCCATATGCATCAAGCTAAAATTTAGTTTAAGGTGTATCCGATTGATATTATATAGTATACTACGGCTAATAGTTTTAAAATATCGTTTTTAATTATCAAGCGGATCAATTACCTCAACTCCGCAGACTTTTGCTATAGACCGACACAGGCGCACCAGCGATTCTCTGTCCAGTTTGTCGGCCCTGCCGAAGCTGTGGATAATTCTGGCGGTTGACTTACCTGTTACGGGGTGGCGTTCATTATGAGCCAGTTGGAAGTACTGGGTCGTTGAACCGTCTTTATTTTTTCTTTTTGTTGTTCGTAGATACATGATTGCCTTTATGCTATCTACGAACAATAAGTATGTCAAGGATAAATAATTAAAACGTGTGCCTACAGCTTTTCGGTTTTGCTACCGGAATCAATTGATAGGTTCATTGAAATCATTAAGAAAAAATCGCACCATTGATCTTACATTCCACACCTTTTTTTGCATACACTGCCCAATTTTTTTATTATATGATAACAGTAAAATAAAACAATATTGGTAAAATTTAAAAAAAGTAAGAACCAGGGTATAAACAATCCCTCCGGAACATGGCATATAGTCTAAAAACAGACATGTCATTGAAAGGAAGGGAATATGAGAGCGCCGCTTGGAGTTGAAAAAGCAATTGAGAGGAAAAAGATAGCTGCTTATGTTGTCAGCCACCTGCCAATCGTAAAAGCC